>JBDLIQ010000054.1:0-25400 GCA_039714775.1 Bacteroidota bacterium | reverse complement strand
GTGCGCCTCAGGGTCATCGAAAACGCACTGAGTCACCTGGAAGAGGGCGGATCTTTCTATATCTTCGATTTTGCCGAATTTGACATGAACGCCATGCCTCCCCATCACCGCTTTATCTTCAAATCCGTTGAATGTCCCTATGCATTTGATTACATCAAGCGGCACTGGAAATCGATTCTGAAAGACAAGGGCTTTGAAAAATGCACCGAGCATTTCTACATGAGAGACTATGTGAGGTTGCTCAGGGCTCAGAAATAGTCTTTGCAAGAACCGAGTTTTTATACAAGCTCGGTTCTTGCAGTCACTAAATGAAACTGATGAAAAAAATCACATACCTGCCCATCGGGGAGTTACATACGGAATATACCCCGCAGACAGGGGCACCCCGCCAGGGGAGCCTGAAGCCTGAAGGTAAGGGAGTCATTGAGATATATCCCGAATACCGCTCTGCTCTTCAAACCCTGGACCTGTTCGAGCAGATCATCGTGATCTACCATATGGACCGGGTCAAATCGTGGGATCCGGTGGTGGAGCCACCCGCATCGGATCATAAACATCAATTCGGGCTTTTTGCCACCCGCACTCCACGGCGACCCAATCCCATTGGTTTTGCAGTCATTAAATTGGAAAAAGTCAGTGAGGGAAAGCTTTTCGTTTCAGGCATAGATGCATTTGACGGCACACCGGTACTTGATGTAAAACCGTATCTTCCCTCTGTGGATCGTGTGAACAGTGCCCGGAATGTATCTGTAGAGTATATGCTGGGACACCATGATAAAGACTTTATCACCGACAGTAATTTTTTTGAATAGCTAAAGAAACAGGTATGCAACTTACCGTTCTTGTGGACAACAGCGCCGGTTCCGTTTTCGGGGCCGAACACGGATTATCATACCTGGTTGAATCGAATGGAACAAAGGTGCTGTTTGATACCGGTTACACAGATCTTTTTAAAAGGAATGCACAGCTTCTCAATTTGGACCTGGACAGGGAGATCGATACTGTTGTACTGAGTCACGGACACTGGGACCACGGGGATGGATTGCAGCATATGGAGGGGAAGAGGCTGATTACCCATCCCTCCTCCTTTATAAAGAGGTACAGGAAAAGAGATCACTCCAACGTGGGACTGAAGCTCACGCGGGAAGAGATTGAAGGAAGGTACAGTCTGTCTGCCACCGAGGGACCGCACTACATTACCCCCGACATCCTTTTCCTTGGAGCCATTCCCAGGAAGAACGATTTCGAATCGAAGACCACCCCCTTTGTTGATCAAAACGGAGATCCCGATTTTGTGCCGGATGATTCGGGGATATGCATCATCCAGGATCAGCAACTGGTGGTTATTTCAGGTTGCGCACATGCAGGAATATGCAACATCATCGACCATGCCATGGAGCTGACCGGGATCGGCCAGGTCAAAGCCGTAATTGGCGGTTTTCATCTGAAACACCAGTCACAGCAACTAAAGCGGACCATCGCATACCTGGAGGAGATCGGAAGCCCCGCCCTCTATCCATCGCACTGCACCGAGCTTCCGGCACTCGCCGCCTTCTACGATAGCTTCAAAATCGCACAGCTTAAGACCGGAATGATCCTTAATTTCTAACGGATCACTTCAAGAATTCCCGGATCACATACTGTTGACTGAATTCCGCGAGGATTCTCCATTCCTATGAATCCAGCCGCTGGTATTATACAACTACATTCTGAAATGCTTCTTGTTGATAGATTTGAAAACTGGTGAGCTGGCCCAGGGAATCCCCCTCCTTTTTCCTGAAAGATTAGGGTTATTGACAGGCTCTTATGATGGAGCCTGTTACTAAAGACTCATTTTATATTACCTCACATCCGCGGAGCGTTTTAACATTTCTTTTATATTTGTCAGGTTATTTAAAAAAATAGATTTGATATGCGTATTCTTGTATGTATCAGCAATGTTCCTGATACCACCACCAAGGTGAAATTTTCCGGTGATAACACCGCCTTTGACGACAGCGGAGTGCAGTGGATCATTAACCCGTGGGATGAACTGGCACTGACCAGGGCCATGGAGTTGAAGGAGGATGGCTCCAATGAAATTTCAAATGTTACTGTGGTAACGGTCGGACCGGCCGGGGCAGAGCCCACCCTTAGAAAAGCACTGGCCATTGGGGCCGATGATGCCATCCGGGTGGATGCAGAGGCAGGTGATGCTCATTTTGTGGCAGTTCAGCTTGCATCCGTGGCATCCGGGGGAGGTTTTGAGGTGATACTCAGTGGCATTGAATCCAGTGATTATAACGGATCTGCAGTGGGCGGAATGGTTGCTGAAATCCTCGATGTGCCTTCGGTCTCGGCCGTATCCGGTCTTCGGTTTGAAGGCGGGGATGTGGTGATCACCAGGGATATTGACGGAGGTAAAGAGGAGGTTTCTGTGCCGGCACCCTTTGTGGGCGTGGTTCAGAAGGGAATCGCCAAAGAGCCCAGGATCGCCGCCATGCGCGGGATCATGATGGCACGTAAAAAGCCTTTGAAGGTTGTCGCTGCAGTTGATGCAGAATCACTGACCGGGTACGAGGAGTTTGCCATGCCCGAGCCCAAGGCTCCGTGCAAGATGGTGGATGCCGACAATGTGAAGGAGCTGGTTAACCTGCTCCAAAACGAAGCAAAAGTCCTCTAAAAACTAACATTACTAACATTAATCAATATGTCCGTATTAGTATATACAGAAAACTGGGATGGCAAATTCAAGAAACTCTCTTATGAATTGGTATCCTATGCATCGGGTGTGGCCAAAATGGTCGGAGGAGATGTAACTGCCCTTTCAATCGGGAATGTGAACCAGGATGAACTGTCAACCCTGGGTGGTTATGGTGCCTCCACTGTATTGAGTGTGGAAGCCGGTGCTGAAGGACTCGATAACCAGCTCCATACACAGCTCATTGCTGCTGCCATGGAGAAGATTGGTGCCAGTGTGCTTGTGATGGCCAATAACAATACAGGGAAAGCGATTGCACCCCGCCTGTCGGTCCGCCTGAAGGCGGGGCTGGCTTCAGGTGTCACTGCGATTCCCGAGTCGGTGAATCCGGTCGTTGTGAAGAAAAAGGTGTTCAGCGGAAAAGCCTTTGCAAAGGTGAAGATCCTTACAGAGAAAGCGATTCTTACCGTTGCCCAGAATTCGTATGAAGTTGTTGAAACAGGAGGCAGTGCCGCTGTTGAAGCATTTGATGCCGGTGTGGATGGCGCTGTTGCCAAAACCGCCATCAAGGATGTCCAGAAGCAGGATGGAAAGCTTCTGCTGACCGATGCAGAGGTGGTTATTTCCGGTGGAAGGGGTATGAAATCGGGAGACAACTGGGGCCCCATTGAAGAGCTGGCCGGTGTACTTGAAGCGGCTACCGCCTGTTCGCGCCCCGTTTCTGACGAGGGATGGAGACCACACGGAGAGCATACCGGGCAGACCGGTAAGATCATAGCTCCTAATCTCTATTTCGCCTTTGGTATCTCCGGAGCCATTCAGCACCTGGCAGGAGTCAGCTCCTCGAAGTGCATTGTGGCTGTGAACACAGATAAGGATGCACCTATCTTTGAAGCTGCCGATTACGGGATTGTTGGGGATGCCCTGAAGGTGCTTCCCGAACTGATTACCGAAATTAAGGCTGCAAGGGCCCAATAGATTCAATACCTGAACCATGGCAACTCAACTAATTTTTCTGGCTACACTGTTGGTCACACTGGGGGTATTTGGGTACACGACCAGAAAGTATATAGGTTACTTTAAGCTCACCCGCAAAGGTTTTCCGGTCAAACAGATCGGACGGCGCATCGGAATCATGATGGAGGTGGCCATCGGGCAGACCAAGCTTTTCAGAAGGCCCATTTTAGGGCTTCTGCATGCCCTGGTCTTCTGGGGTTTTCTGGTGATACTTATTGGAAGCATCGAGATGGTGATCGATGGCTTGTCGGGCAGCGAGCGTGTGCTCTCTTTCCTGGGGGTTGTCTATAACATCATCATGGCATCGGGCGATATATTCGCACTGGTTATTGCTGTGGCCATCATCATCTTCCTGGTGCGGAGGATCTTCCTGAACGTGAAGCGATTCTCAGGGATCGAGATGAAGCACATCTCCCACCTGGATGCCAATGTGGCACTGACCATCATCCTGCTGCTGATGCTCTCTCTGCTGGGAATGAATACCTTCTATCTCCATACCGCTGCACATTCGGGCCATGAGGTGGTTGGGGTGTTTCCGGTGAGCAGTCTGCTCTCATCCTGGATCGATGCCGGATCGACTGGTGAGACCCTCTATCATCTGAACTGGTGGATGCACATTATGCTGGTCTTTATCTTTGCCAACTACCTGCCCTACTCCAAGCACTTCCATGTTTTTATGTCTGTTCCCAATGTATTCCTGAGTCGTCTGGAGCCGCTTGGAAAGGTTGATACCATGGAGAGCATCACCAAAGAGGTGAAGATCATGATGGATCCGGACCAGGCATTTGCCCCACCCGCTGAAGGTGAAGAGGCCGAAGAGGAGGTGCCGGAACGTTTTGGTGTATTGGATATTGAAGACATTACATGGAAAAGCTATCTCGATTCCCTGGCCTGTACCGAGTGTGGCCGCTGTACCTCTGTATGCCCTGCTAACCTGACCGGCAAGAAGCTCTCTCCGCGGAAAGTGGTGATGGATGTGCGGGCCCGGATGAAGGAGAAGGGGCCACAGATGCTGAAAAGCGGGAAGGACTATTCCGATAACAAATCGCTGCTCAGGGATTTCGTTACCGAAGAGGAGTTGTGGGCTTGTACCCAGTGCAATGCCTGTGCACAGGAGTGCCCCATCAACATCAACCAGCCGGCCATCATTCTTGGAATGCGCCGCTACCTGGTGATGGAGGAGTCGGCTGCTCCCGGCGAACTGAATACCATCTTTTCAAATATCGAGAACAACGGGGCACCCTGGCAGTTTTCGCCCGAGGATCGCCTGTTGTGGGTTGATAAGGAGACAGAAGTGCCGGTGATGGCTGACCTGTTGGCAAAGGATGAAAAACCTGAATACCTGTTGTGGGTGGGCAGTGCCGGAGCCTTTGACGACCGTTACAAAAAAGTTACACAGTCATTTGTTAAGGTCCTTAACCACCTGGGAACCTCCTATGCGGTGCTTGGTACTGAGGAGTCCTCCAGCGGCGATGTGGCCAGAAGGGCAGGAAACGAGATGCTTTACCAGATGCAGGCCCTGATGAACATCGAAATTTTCGAGGGATATGGTGTGAAGAAAATCATCACATGTGATCCCCATGCCTTTAATACCTTTAAGAATGAGTACCCCGACCTGGGAGGCAACTACGAGGTGGTGCACCATACGCAGTTCCTGGAGGAGCAGATGAATAAAGGGGCACTGGCGGTTCCCGGCAAAACGTTGGAGGGGAAGCGCGTTACTTTTCACGATCCCTGTTACCTGGGCCGTGCCAACAAGGAGTACCAGGCACCCCGAAAGGTGCTGGAAGGATTGTCGTTACAAACCACGGAGATGTCAAGGAACAAGAGTTTTGCGCTTTGCTGTGGTGCAGGAGGCGGGCAGATGTTCAAGGAAGCAGAAGAGGGTGAGAAAGAGGTGTTTATCGAGCGAACTGAAGATGCACTGGAGACCGGCGCAGAGATTATCGCCACGGCCTGTCCCTACTGCATGGTGATGATGACCGATGGAATAAAGTATAAGAACAGGGAGGAAGAGGTGAAAAATTACGACATTGCTGAACTGGTGGCAATGGCGATTGATAGTTGAACTAACACGAGTAAAACTGAATATAATGGATGAAAAGAGATTGATTACAGGCGGTGAATTCCTGGTGAAAGAGACCGATCCCGCCGATGTGTTTATTCCTGAACAACTGGATGAAGAGCAACGCATGATCGGAGATACCTGTCAGGATTTTCTTGATACAGAGGTGTTCCCGGTGATGGACAGGGTCGATGCCCAGGAGGAGGGATTGATGGTGGATCTGCTGAAAAAAAGCGGTGAGCTAGGATTGCTGGGGATCGCCATCCCCGAGGAGTATGAAGGATTCGGACAATCTTTCATTACAACCATGTATGCCAGTGAAGTGCTGGGTGCTGGATACTCCTATGCGGTTGCATACTCCTGCCATACAGGGATCGGTTCATTGCCGATTCTCTACTACGGGAATGATGAGCAGCGGGCAAAATACATACCCGGGCTGGCCACCGGTGAGATCATCGGGGCCTACTGCCTTACCGAGCCGGGAGCCGGTTCAGATGCCAACTCCGGAACCACCAAGGCGGTACTATCCGAGGATGGAAAGCACTACATCGTGAATGGGGCAAAAATGTGGATCACCAACGGTGGATTTGCCGATGTGATGACAGTTTTTGCCAAGATCGACAGTGACCGTGTGCTGAGTGCATTTATTATGGACAGGGATTTTGAAGGGATCACCTTCAACCCTGAAGAGAAGAAGATGGGAATCAAAGGATCATCCACAAGGCAGATCTTTTTCAACGATGTGAAGGTACCGGTAGAGAACATGCTTGGAAAGCGCGGTGAGGGATTCAGGATTGCACTGAACATCCTTCATATGGGACGTATCAAGCTGGGTGCCAATGTAATTGGCTCGGCCAAAACGGCCATTAGCCAGTCGGTGCAATATGCCAACGAGAGGAAGCAGTTCAACAACCATATCTCCTCATTCGGAGCCATTAAATATAAGCTGGCCGAGCAGGTGATCCGGACCTTTGCGACAGAGTGTTCCGTTTACCGTGCCAGTCAGGCCCTGGATGATACCATTGACCACTATGTGGCCAACGGTGATGACAAGGGTCGAAATACCATGGAGGCTTTCAACCACTTTGCAATTGAGGCTGCAGCCATGAAGGTCTTTGGATCAGAAGCGCTGGATTATGTGGTGGATGAGGGTGTTCAGATCCATGGAGGCATGGGTTTCTCCGCCGAAATGATGATCGATCGCGGGTACCGCGATTCACGGATCAACCGCATCTTCGAGGGAACCAACGAGATCAACCGCCTGCTGCTGGTGGATGCCGTCCTAAAGAAGGGAGCCAGGGGTGTGCTTCCCATCATGGAGGAGGCCGAAAAGGCATTTGCAGAGGTGAAATCTGCCAATGGAGGCAGGGAGATACCTGCCGGTTATTTCGAGGAGAAGGATCTCTATGTTGCCGGGTTCAAGAAGTTGGCCCTGATGCTGATGAAAGCCGCCTCTGACAAATTTACCAGAAAACTGGTGCATGAGCAGGAGCTCCTCAGCAACATCTCAGACTCTGTTATTCAGCTTTATGTTGCTGAGTCTGTGGTGCTTCGTCTGAAAAAGATGGAGTCCTTCAGGAGTGAGGAGGAGATCAAATTGTACCGTGACATGGCCGATGTGTTTGTTTATGACGTAGCTGCACGCATCGCCAAGTTTGCAAGTGATACTGCCCATTCCTTTGCCGAAGGTGAGGATCTTGAACTCCTGGAGAAAGGGATTGCTCTCTATACCAAGGTGGCAGGTGTGAACGTGAAAGAGGCCAGAAGGAGGATTGCCAACCATTTGATCGAGGAGAACAAATACTGCTTCTAACCAAAAGGCCATTATCCCTAAGGAAAATAGTCAAATTGTGGTTCTCGGTGCCGGGAATGTGGCTACACACATCTCCCGGCATCTTCATTCTGCAGGGCACTACATCTCGTGCATCTGGTCCAGGAACCGGGAGCATGCAGAGCAGCTGGCTGTGCAGGTAGGTGCTGTGGGAACTTCCGATCCTGAAGAGGTGCCTGCAGGTGCAGATTTCTATCTGATGGCCGTACCTGACAGGGCCATCCCCGAAGTGGCTGTCCGGTTCTCAGGATCCGACGGGATCTGGATGCATACAGCCGGAGCTGTTTCCATGGATGTATTGGAAAAGGATTTCAGGAAATGTGGGGTATTCTACCCACTTCAGACCCTTTCCGTTAAAAAACAGATCTCACTAAAGGATACCCCCTTCCTGGTGGAGGGGGGCGATCCGGTGACAACCGGGATGATCCAAACCCTGGCGTCATCCATCTCGGAAACAGTGGTTGAGGTGGATTCTGCCCGCAGACTTGCGCTCCACCTTGCTGCGGTATTTGCCAACAACTTCTCCAACCACATGGTGGCCATCGGGGAGAAGCTGCTAAAGGAGCATGATACCGACCTTTCGATCCTGCTGCCCATCCTGAGGGAGACCTTTGCAAAGATTGAGGAGCTGGGGCCGGGAGAAGCCCAGACCGGACCGGCGTTGAGGAATGACCGGGAGACCATGGAGAAGCATCTTGCCCTGCTGAAAGGGCATCCCGAATGGGAGAAATTGTATACTTTTGTTAGCCGGGATATCAAAAGGTCCCGCAAGATAACAACCATTGATCCGGAAAGAGGCGATGACCAACTTTAAAGAGGGATTAAAAGAGATCAAGGCATTTGCGTTTGATGTGGACGGGGTGATGAGCAGTCCGCTGGTCTACCTTCACCCCAACGGGGAGCTGATGCGGAGCATGAGCACCAAGGATGGATATGCCGTGCAGTACGCTGTAAAACAGGGTTATCCCATTGCCATCATTACGGGAGGCAATACTGAATCAGTGGCTGAGCGTTTCAGGGGCCTTGGAATCACCGATATCTACACCAGTTCTTTTGATAAGCCGGTGGATTTTGAAGATTTTCTCTATAAGTACGGGCTTAAGCACAAGGAGGTGTTGTATATGGGCGATGACCTGCCTGACTATGATGTGATGAAGAGCGCGGGAGTTGCATGTTGTCCGGCCGATGCTGTAGAGGAGATTAAGACGGTTGCACATTATGTATCCCCATTTCCGGGTGGACAGGGATGTGTCAGGGATGTGATTGAACAGGTGCTCCGGCTGCAGGGACGCTGGATGAACGGGAAGTCTTTTAACTGGTAATATTGTACACCCCATGATCAAACAGATGCGCTCCATACTTCGCCTTGTCAGGCTCCCAAACCTGGCCATCATTGCAGCTACACAATACGCCATGCGTTATTTGATCATGGAGCCCCTGCTGCCCGCCGAGCAGTTTGAGTTGCAGCTCGGAGAGGTTCAGTTTTTCCTGCTGGTGCTCTCAACGGTCTTTATCGCAGCTGCCGGGTACATTATCAACGACTATTTTGACACACGGACCGATCTGATTAACAAACCTGCCCGTGTGGTGGTGGGTGTTGAGGTCGGAAGAAGGGTGGCCATGATACTGCATGCCACTCTGAATATTTTCGGTGTGGCTATCGGGATCTACCTGGGATTCTTTATTGACCTGCCTGCACTCTCCATTGTGTTTCTTCTGGCCACCGGTCTGCTCTGGTTTTACTCGACCAATTATAAAAGGCAGTTCCTGGTGGGAAATCTGTCAGTCGCTTTCCTGACAGGACTGGTGCCCCTTATGGTGGTCCTCTTTGAGATCCCCCTGCTGAACAGGATATACGGTCAGGAGATGCTGCTGCACCATGTGAGCTTTAACTACATCTTTGCCTGGGTGGGAGGATTCAGTTTCTTCGCCTTCCTGACCACCCTGATCCGTGAATTGATAAAAGATACAGAGGACTTTGAAGGCGATGCCGTCTACGGGATGAAGACAGTGCCCATTGTGTTGGGAATTAAGTGGACCCGGGTCGTTGTGGTGGTGCTGATCGTCATGACATTGTTTATGCTCATTTACCTGCTTCAGAAGTACATCATCTTCTCCGTGGAGCCGGCCGACTATCTCTCCCTGGGATATTTTGTGCTGCTGCTCCTGATCCCGCTGCTACTCCTGGCCATCCAGATGATAGCGGCCCGGAACAAAAAGGACTTTCACAGGGCCAGCAGACTGATCAAACTGATCATGCTCACCGGCATCCTCTATTCGGGAGTTGTATTTTACCTGGTTAATTTCAAGTATTAGAGGTGCTTCAGGAGGTCATGTCATATGAGATACTGCTTGCCTCCCGCTCCCCCAGGAGAAAGGCACTGATGGAGGAGCTTGGGATCCCCTTTCGTGTGGTTGAGACGGGTCACACAGATGAAATCTATCCGGCCGGGCTCACAGGTGGTGAAATTGCCCGCTACCTGGCCGAACACAAATCGGATGCCTACAGCGGTCCGCTGAATAAGAGACAGCTCTTGCTTACTGCCGATACCATCGTATGGCACCGGGGAGAGGAGCTGGGTAAACCGGCTGGTCGCGAAGAGGCAATCTCAATGATCAACAGCCTTGCGGGCGCCACACACCAGGTCTTCACAGGAGTCTGTTTAAGATCTGCAACCGGGCGCACCGGTTTTTTTGTGGGATCTGATGTCACCTTTTCACAATTCGACAGCGAGGAGGTGGCTTACTACGTGGATCGGTACAGACCCTTCGATAAGGCAGGCGGCTATGGCATCCAGGAGTGGATCGGACACATCGGTGTGGAGCAGATTTCAGGCAGCTATTTTAATGTAATGGGATTGCCCGTGCAGCGCCTGTACAGTGAAATCAAATCATTTATTAAATCTGAAATTTAGCAGGATAATGAGGAGAATGGGCCTGATGCTTATCCTGTTTATGGTTGCCGGAACACAGTTGTTAAGGGCAGAGGAGGGGATGTGGATTCCTCTGTTGATCGAAAAATACCAGATTGGTCCCATGAAGGAGGCGGGGCTCAGGCTGGATGCGGAAGATATTTACAGCATCAACCAGGCGTGTCTGAAGGATGCCGTTGCCATATTTGGAAGTGGCTGCACAGGCGAGATGATTTCGGGAGATGGACTTATACTTACCAACCACCACTGCGGTGAGGGCATGATTCAGTGGCACAGTTCGGTGGAGCATGACTACCTGACCGATGGTTTCTGGGCCATGAGCAGGGAGGAGGAGTTGCCTAATGAGGGACTGACAGTCACCTTCCTCAGGCAGATGGAGGATGTAACGGATGCTGTGAACCAGGGATTGGTACAGGGCATGGATCCCGACGACCGTCAGCGAAGGATCAACCTGAACCGGGGGGAGCTCATCCGGGAGGCCACAGAGGGGACCCATTATGATGCCGAGGTGAAACCTTTTTACTACGGCAATGCATACTACCTGTTTGTTTATGAGAAATTCAGAGATGTAAGACTGGTGGGAGCGCCGCCGGTATCGATCGGTAGTTTCGGCGGGGATACCGACAACTGGATGTGGCCCCGTCACAGTGCCGATTTCAGCCTCTTCAGGGTCTATGCCGGTGAGGAGAACAAGCCGGCCGGTTACAGCCCGGATAACCAGCCCTACCAGCCAGGAAAGCACCTGGAAATCAGTGCCGCGGGTATTGAGGAGGGAGACTTTACCATGGTTCTGGGTTTCCCGGCCAGCACCACCATGTATCTTCACCCGGAAGCGATCCGGGCCATGGTTGAGACCAGCCTTCCCCTGAAGATTGCACTCAGGAGTGCAAGGCTGGAGGTTATGGAGCGGTATATGGAAACCTCTGATGTGGTGCGGATCCAGTATGCCCACAAACAGAGCAGGGTGAGCAATGCATGGAAGAAGTGGCAGGGTGTGATTCTGGGGTTGAAAAGAAACCATATTTTTGATAAAAAAGTGGCGGATGAGGCTGCTTTTTTGGAGTGGATGAATGAGGATGGGGAGCGCCAGATGAAATATGATCATCTGCCCGAGGATTTCGCACAACTCTACCGGGAGAAGGAGCAATCTGCCGTGGCCGTTGACCTGATGAGCGAGGCCATCAATCCCCTGGAGCTCTTTGGGGAGGTGAACCGGGTACTGGGGATGATGCAACTGGGGCGTTCGTCCGAAGAGATTGAGAACCAGGTAGCGCAATTCTTCAAGGATTTCCACATGCCGGTGGACCGGGACATCTTTGCTGCCATGATGCAGGCATATCATGACCATATGCCGGAAGCGCTTTACCCCCCTTTCTTTACCCGTGTTGAGAAGAGAGACAGGGGAGATTTCAGCAGCTATGCCGAAACGCTCTACCGTAAAGCTGTTTTTGGAGAGAGGGAGGGTGCCCGAAAACTGCTGGAAACCTATAAAAGGAGTCCTGAAAAGGCACTTAAGCGATTGAGAAAAGATCCGGCGCTTATCTGTTTAAATCAGTTTAAAGAGCTCTATTACAGAGAAATATACCATGGAGTCATAAATGTGCAGGAGAAAGAGGCGAAGCTTTACAAAACCTATATGGCCGGATTGCTGGAGATGTCAGGGGAAAGGCCGCTTTACGCAGATGCCAACCGGACCATGAGGCTGACCTATGGGAAGGTAAAGGGATACCGGCCCATGGACGGTGTGGAGTACCGGGCTACAACCTCCCTTTCGGGGCTCCTGGAGAAGTACAAAAAGGGGAATGTCGATTATGCTGTCCCTGAAAAACTGGTAGAACTCTATGAAAACAGGGATTATGGCAGATACGGGGTGAACGGGACCATGCCGGTCTGCTTTATCGCCACAAACCACACTTCGGGAGGAAATTCGGGCAGTCCTGTTCTGGATGCAGAGGGTCGCCTGGTCGGACTCAACTTTGACAGGGAGTGGGAGGGGACCATGAGTGATGTTTTCTATGATCCCAACCTCTGTCGTAACATTGCGGTGGATATCCGTTATGTGCTCTTCATTATTGACAAGTATGCCGGAGCCGGTTACCTGCTCGATGAAATGGAGATTATCTTTTAGCGCTGCCGGTCTCAACTCATAGGTTACCCTAATTCTTTGTATTTTGGCCTCTCATTACGAAAACTAATAGAATAGATCAGGTTACATTTTCTCTTATGGGTTCCGATAACCGAAAAGGCGTTATGTACGCCATCTTCGCCGCCTCCCTCTGGGGATTCCTGGCAATCTTCCTGAAGGTGATCACCAATGAGATACCTCCGGTAACGGTGGTGTGGTTCCGTTTTCTGATTGCATTTTTGGTTCTGGGAGCATGGACCCTGGTCTTTCATCCCTCCGATTTTACCATTTTCCGTCGACCACCGGTCACACTCATCCTGGCAGCCATCTTCCTGGGGTTGAACTATACAGGTTTTATTGCAGGTGTTTCACATATCTCCCCCTCCAGCGCACAGGTGTTCATTCAGAGCGGTCCGGTAAGTTTTGCCCTCGCGGGCATCTTCATCTTCCGTGAGCAGGTCAACTGGAAACATATCCTGGGTTTTGTCATGGTCATCGCCGGGATCGGCCTTTTCTACTCGGAGCAGATCCGCGATCTTGCAGGATCGGGGGTACACTTCACAAAGGGTATGCTGCTGGTATTGGGAGGAGGAATCGCATGGGCTGTCTTTGCAACATTTCAGAAAGCCCTGGTAAAGAGCCACCGTCCCAACAAGCTCAACCTCTTTATCTACGGATTCTGTGCTGTTGCACTACTTCCGTTTGTTGCTTTTTCATCACTTCAGGGATTGCCCGCTGCCCAGTGGCCCATCCTGATCTTCCTGGGTCTGAATACGGTACTGGCCTACGGATCGCTTGCGCTGGCCATTAAGTTCACCGAGGCCACACGTGTGAGCGTGATCATCACACTCAACCCCATTATCACCTTTGTTGCAATGGCCATCCTGACCCGGATGGATGTGAGTTGGATCGGACCCGAGGATTTCTCTGTTTACAGTATTATTGGCGCCCTGATGGTTCTGGCAGGCGCCATTACGGTGATCTCGGCGGGGTGGAATCGGAAATAGGAAGACCTGGACCGGCCCTCAGAACCTGAAGTTCAGTCCCCCTTCAATCATCCTCCAGGAGAGCCACTAAAAGAGTTGCGATTAAAGAAGATTTGTGTAGATCAGAAGGCAAAATTCACTCCAACCTGGGTCATCTTCATAATGAACACCATTTCATTGCTCATGCCGATCCCGGTACCAATCCACAAGCCAACCATCTCTGAAAGTCTGAATTGCCATCCGAAGGTAACATCGGGAGTGAACACAAACTGATTATTGGCTCCGAGGCCTGCCCCAAAATAGAGGCCTCTGCCCTCACCCCCGGGATATAGTCTTACATCCATCCTCACCCCTGTAGAGCCAGGGTCACGCAGGATCGATAGGCCTGAGTAATAATCCACATACACCGATGTACTCACACCCAAGGCGCCTCTCTCCCCGAGAATCCGCTCATAGCCCAGGACTCCTCCTCCCCCGTACCGGAGTGCATCAACGGACCGGACTTTCATAGCAAAATAGAGGTTGCTTTCAATCCTGTTTCTTTTAAATCCTTTTGAATCCTGTGCATAGGCGCTGCAGACCAGGAGTGTGAAAAGCGTGATCGTTAATATATGCTTCATTGTGAGTGAGTTTTGCTTATGACAACTGAAATCGGAGATTTGTTCATTAAGATGCGGTGTGGCCCCCACTGGTGCAGCTATTGGGCCGTAGCCGTTGAAAACCATTATTTTGATAATAATAAAGCGTGATATATAGCTGGTTTTTCATTGAAGTTAATATTTTTGATATCTCAATTAAGAGATCAATTATTAACTGAGTTCATTAGACTCTAATTCAAAATAAGTTATGTCGAAAATTAATGCGCTGATTGAAAAGATCAACAGAGGTGAGAATCCTGTTTTTCATGACCTGTATGGAGGTGATGCTGCTGTTTTAAAGGAACAGGCCGGCAGGTATGAAACATTAATGAAAGAGTTTGTTAACACCTATGGTGGTGATGATGTTGAACTGTTCTCATCTCCCGGCCGGACAGAGATAGGTGGTAACCATACCGACCACCAGCTGGGGCGCGTTTTAGCCGGTGCAGTAAACCTTGATAACATTGCGGTAGCTGCAAAGAATGGTTCAGATATGATCCGGATCAAGTCGGAGGGTTATCCCGAGTTCCAGGTAGATCTCTCTGATCTCTCCATTGATGAGTCCCAATTCTATACTTCAGGATCAATCGTCAGGGGAATATGTGCCCGGTTAAAGGAGCTGGGATATCAGATTGGTGGATTCGATGCCTCTATTGAGGGTCGTGTGCCGGAGGGATCAGGACTGAGCTCCTCAGCTTCATTTGAGGTGTTAATTGGTGCCATTATCAGCCACCTCTTTAACGATGGTAAACTGGACCCGGTGGAGAATGCCATCATTGGACAGTGGGCCGAGAACAGGTACTTTGGAAAACCATGTGGATTGATGGACCAGACAGCCTGTTCGGTGGGTGGGTTTATCACAATCGATTTTGAAGATCCCTCAAAACCCATTGTAAAAGCACTGGACTTTGATTTTCAAACATCCGGATATGCACTGGTCATCACAGATACCGGTGGCAATCATGCCGATCTGAACGATGAATATGCATCGCTTCCCATTGAGATGAAATCAGTGGCAAAAGAGCTTGGTAAAGAGGTGCTTCGCCAGGTTACCCTGGAGGATGTGTTGAAGGTTGCTCCTGAAATCCGCGAAAAAGTGGGCGACCGTGCCATCTTGCGCTCAATCCACTTCCATGGAGACAATGCCCGTGTGGTTGACCAGGTTGCTGCCCTGGAAAGCGGTGATTTTGACAGCTTCCTGAAGATGGTGGTTGATTCGGGGTTTAGTTCATACATGTACAACCAAAATATTTTCCCTGTTCACAATGTGGAGGAGCAGGGTGTCTCACTGGCGCTTGCATTGAGTGATCTTGTTCTGAAAGGCAAAGGAGCCTGGAGGGTTCATGGTGGCGGGTTTGCCGGCACCATCCAGGCATTTGTTCCTGAGGATCTGGTGGATACTTATGTATCTACCCTTGAGCATGTTTTTGGTGAAGGCAAATGCCACAAGCTGTTTATCAGGGCCAAAGGGGCAATAAAAGTTGATTTGTAATAGTAGATGATCATAAACTCATTAATCAAATATTAAGTCAAAAGATGATGAAAAATTCAAAAGCAGGTTTTCTTGTTCCGTTTGCTATCATGTCCTTTCTGCTTTTCCTTTTAGGATTTGTAACATGGATCAATAACATACTGGTTCCATTTATGGAGAAGCAGTTCAGCATTACACCCAGCCAGTCGCAGCTGGTGAGTGCCGCCTTTTTTGGTGCCTATATTATCTCAATTCCTGTTGGGGGCGTTGTGAAGAAATTAGGGTACAAGATGAGTGTGATCATTGGATCCGTTATCGTCGGTATCGGAACAGCTATTTTTATTCCTGCGCTGGATATTGGGTACACCATGGTGCTTTCAGGACTGTTTGTTACTGCCATTGGTGTTGTGGTGTTGCAGGTGGCAGCCAATCCCTATGTGATTGCACTGGGAACCCCGGAGACGTCGGCTTCAAGGCTGACCCTGGCCATGGCAGTTAACTCAAGTGCTGCTGTTCTGGCTCCCATTGTGGGTCGTTTTATTATTGAATCAAATAACGGGGAGATCATCGTTCATCAGGATATGGCCAAACTGATGTTTATCGTTCTGGCCGCCATCTCAATTGTTACAGCGGTTGTACTGGTATTTATGCACCTTCCGGTCATTGAGGATGATGCTGATGAATCGGGTGAAGGTAAGGGAAGAACAGCCTGGAGCTACCCCCACCTGATTCTGGGTTTCGTTGCCATTGGCATGTACATGGGACTGGAGGTAGGTGTTGGAAACTATTTCCTGAAATATGTTGAGTTTAACGTGGCAGGCCTTGATGTTACCTATGCAGCCACCATCCTGGGCTTCTATCCTGCCGGCTTTTTTATCGGCCGTCTTCTGGGTGCCGGCATTCTCAAGAAGTATGAGGCCTCTAAAGTCCTTCTGGTTAACTCTCTGATCAGTATCCTTCTGCTTACCCTCTTCTTTATTACCAAGGGATCGGCCTTCTCTGTGTGGCCGCTTATTGCCCAGGGCCTCTTCCTATCCATCATGTGGTCTGTTCTCTTTGACCTCTCCATGAAGGATATTCCTGCCAGTACGGCCAAGCTTGGCTCCGGTATTATATGTACAGGTGTGGTATTTACAGGCATGTGGATGTGGATCATGGGAAAATTTGTAGAGGGCACCACAGATGCTGTAACAGGTATCAGTGATAATGGTGCTGCATACCTCTTCTTCTACCTCTTCTATGCCTATATCATCTTCTTCGCATTGAAGGGTTCAAAAGTGAGAAGAGCATGACACAAGCTTCGGATGTTTTTACACTGAGAAATGGCAACCGTGTTGAGGTAACATTTATTGCCAGGGGAGGTCAGGTTACCTCCATTAAAGTGCCCGATGCAGCAGGGGAAATTGCTGATGTGGTTATTGGTTACGATACGGTTGAAGGGGCGCTGGCCGGAGATGGCTATTTCGGTGCACTTTGTGGCCGGTTTGCCAACCGGATCGTCAATGGCCGCTTCTCTTTGGATGGGAAAGATTATCAATTGGATATTAACAATGGCCCAAATCACCTTCATGGAGGGAATGATGGGTTTAACAGCCGTGTCTGGGATGTGGAGGCTGTCACATCAGCCAGGTTCTCCCAGGCATACAAATTGTCACTGGTGAGTCCTGACGGGGATCAGCAGTATCCGGGGGAGTTAACTGTTGAGGTTATTTACGGTCTGACCGAAGATAATGAGTTTGTTATCGAATATCTGGCAGAGACCACCAAACCGACCATTATCAACCTCACCTCTCACGCATATTTCAATCTGAAAGGGGCGGGAACAGGAACCATTGAGAATCATGATCTGCAAATCAATGCTTCCAGGTTTACACCAATTTCAGCTGAGATTGGAACTGTTACGGGAGAAATCGCTCCCGTCGAAGGAGGTGCCATGGATTTTACCGCTCCAAAAAAGGTTGGCGCAGCCTGTGCCAGCAGTGATCAGCAGGTGAAACTGGTGGATGGCATTGATCACAATTTTGTAATTGATGGATATGATGGCTCATTGCGTCTGGCTGCTACCCTCTCTGATCCTGACTCCGGTCGAAAACTGGAGGTCTATACCGATCAGCCGGGCATCCAGATATATACCGGGAGTCATTTTGACGGATCTGAACAGGGTAAATCAGGAGCTCCCATTGTAAAATGGGCGGGGTTGGCCATGGAGACCCAGATATTTCCCGATTCACCCAATAAGGAGAATTTTCCTGATGCCGTATTAAGACCGGGAGCCTCCTATAAACATACCTGTGTTTATAAATTTGGTTGAATTTGACCTGATCAATTTGTTGAACCGTTGCTTTCAGCGATTGATGGGCTCACCGTAGGTAATAGATCAGGACAAAGTTAAGCCTGTACACCGGCTTTGTTATTGACCAGTAATACGTACTGTTAAAACCTTATCAAATCATGGCAAGATATACGATCGGAATTGACTACGGATCCGATTCGGTCCGTGCATTAATCGTGGATACCCATACAGGAGAAGAGGTTGGGACACATGTTTATCCCTATCCCAGGTGGAAGGCAGGAAAGTATTGCGATGCGGCAAAGAACCGGTTTCGGCAACATCCGCTTGATTATCTGGAAGGGTTGGAGATTACAGTGACAGAGGCGCTGAAGAAGGCTCCTCCGGGAACAGCTGAGCAGGTAGTCGGGATTGGTGTTGACACGACCGGGTCAACGCCGGTTGCTGTTGACCGCAAAGGTGTTCCCCTCTCGCTTAAACCAGGATTCGAGGAGAATCCCAATGCCATGTTTGTGCTCTGGAAGGACCACACAGCTGTGAAGGAGGCCGATGAGATCAACCAGCTGGCCCGGCAGTGGGGTGGTGAGGATTTTACAAAATTCGAAGGGGGTATCTATAGCTCTGAGTGGTTCTGGGCCAAGGTATTGCATGTGCTTCGTGAAGACGAGAAGGTGAGATCAGAGGCGTGGTCATGGGTTGAACATTGCGACTGGATCCCGGCACTTCTGGTTGGGGATACCGATCCCCTGAAGCTGAAAAGGAGCCGGTGTGCAGCAGGTCATAAAGCGATGTGGCATGAAAGCTTTGACGGATTGCCGGAGGAGGAGTTCCTGGCGAAACTTGATCCCCTGCTTGGAGGATTGAAAGAGCGCCTGTTCAGTGAGACCTATACGTGCGATGTTAAGGTAGGCGAGCTCAGCGAAGAGTGGGCCGGTAAACTGGGCCTCTCAACCTCGGTGAGTGTTGGAGCCGGTGCCTTTGATGCCCACCTGGGCGCCCTGGGCGCCGAGATCGAACCCTACCATGTGAGCAAGGTGATGGGGACCTCCACATGCGACATGCTGATCGTACCACCCGACGAGGTTGGAGATAAGCTGGTGGGAGGGATCTGTGGCCAGGTGGATGGCTCCATTGTACCCGGCATGGTGGGACTGGAGGCAGGTCAATCGGCCTTCGGAGATATCTATGCATGGTTCAGCAAGGTGCTGATGTGGCCCATTGAGAATGTGGTGGCCGGGCTGGAGGGTGTGGATGATGCCACAAAGGAGAAGATCAGGGAGGAGACCGCTGATAGGATGATCGCCGAACTGAACAAGGCAGCTGAAAAGGTCGATCCCGCCGAATCGTCGCTGGTGGCCCTGGACTGGATGAACGGCAGAAGGACCCCCGATGCCAATCCACACCTTAAGGGTGCTGTCACGGGACTTACCCTGGGTACAGAGGCACCCGCGATCTTTCGGGCCCTGGTGGAGTCCACCGCCTTTGGTTCTAAAATGATTAACGACCGTTTCGTGGATGAAGGTGTGCGCATTGACGGCATCATCGCCCTGGGGGGTGTTGCCAAAAAATCCCCGCTGGTGATGCAGATCATGGCCGATGTACTGAACATGCCGATCAAAGTGGCCCGTTCGGAGCAGGCCGTTGCACTGGGCACAGCCATGGCAGCAGCCGTGGTTGCAGGGGTCCATCCATCCATCCCCGAGGCACAGGCAGCTATGGGCGGCGGATTCGAAACCGAATACCACCCCGATCCTGCCTCGGTAAAGAAATATGAGGTGCTGTATGAGAAGTACAAGCGCTTCGGCCGCTTCGTCGAGGATGAGACAGGGGGGTAGCATCTCATGATCACATTTTACATTTGGAATGCCCTAACAAACCAAATAGATAATGAAATCCATTGCATGCAGCACTGCCGTTATCATACTATTCTCAATTACGCTTGTTGCACAAACAACACCTGAACCGGAGAAACCTGATTCTCTCTCTCCGAATGTGATCAAAGCTGATGATTTTAACAAAGGGGTCATTGTTTCACCTTTGCTGCTAATTCAGGGCAAAGTGCCTGGATTTGTGATCAATAACCTGACAGGTAACTCTCCCAATCCCGATTTGCAGGTCCAGGTAAGAGGTACATCTACCCTGTATATGAGTACTGAGCCCCTCTATGTAGTGGACGGGATCCCGGCAAGGTCGCCCGACATTGTTTCAATCGAGAACATTGAGTCCATCCGGGTACTGAAAAGCCTCTCCGAAACAGCACCTTATGGGATCTTGGGGGGCAATGGTGTTGTGATCATCCAAACCAAAAGAGACGATTCCAACCGGTTCAGGGTAAGCCTGAGTACCTATGGATATGTTGAAACGTTTGCACAGGAATCGAATTATATGTCAGCGGCTAAATGGAGAGATTGGAAACAGGACTGGTCTTCAAGCCCAAATCCTCAACTTGTTCACTATTCGGAATATCTGAACGATTTTGGAGCAGATACCGACTGGCGAGAAGAGATATCACAACAGAGGTTCAGTCAGGCACATTACCTAAATTTCGCGGGTGGTGTAAAAAACACACATTATTCGATTGGAATTGATTATGATAACAGGCATGGAATTATTCAGAAGACAGATCACGGAATGGTTGGAGGACGAATCAATCTGTCTCAACGCGCCCTGAAGGAGAGGTTAAGGATAGACCTCTCTGTTGCCGGGAAGAGAAGGAACTACAGTGATGTATGCAATAATCCACTGATTGCAGAGAGGGCTGATAACATCATAGCTGGAAACACGAATATCATCTCCAGGGCAAACCTTTATAATCCAACTGTACCTGTCCATATGAATGATGGTGCTTTTGGAAGAGATACCACCAATGATTTGTGGGGTAGCT
This sequence comes from Bacteroidota bacterium, assembly GCA_039714775.1. Classification (GTDB taxonomy): domain Bacteria; phylum Bacteroidota; class Bacteroidia; order Bacteroidales. The sequence goes on along the minus strand of JBDLIQ010000054.1, from coordinate 4,480 downwards.
ATAATTATAGTCCGGTAAACCTGATCAGCAACATTACAGATAGCAGGAGTAGAACAGATGCGCTAGGTGTCTTACGGGTAGGTTATGAGATCATTGATGGTTTGAGAATCTCGGGAGTGGCCTCTACAAACAAAATGGAGATAAGCCATGTATATTCTGACATGTATAATCTCCCCGTTCAGTTATATGACTATTCTCAACACAGAACTGAAACCATTGAGACCATTGAAAACAGGTATGCAGGAGCAATAGGTTATTCCACCCTGATGGGTTCGCACCATTTTGACTTTCTACTTTCATATTCGTACCGCAATTGCGAGGAAAAATTGGGTTATTATGACTCCTTGTACAGAGATGAATCTCTCAATCGCAATTCAGGTATGATAAAGAGTATACATCCTTTAATCAACGATATCTCATTTAGTGCAAAGTATGCATACAAAAGCAAATATTTCATATCCTCAGGGGTCATGAGGGAATCGTCCAGGCTCTATGATTGGAGAGGGTCTGATGAATATTTCCCTTTCCTGACTGCAGGCTGGACAATTTCACAAGAGGAAGCATTCAAGAATCTAGTCTGGCTGAATGAATTTACAATCAGGTATGGATATGGTGTCGGTCAACGACCATTCGAATCGATAAACTACAATCTGCCCACGAGATTTGAGCCATTGGATTCCAGAAGTCTGATTAACAGATATCTTCATGGTGAACAGATGGGCGAATCCAGTTTTGGGACGGATATACGTCTGTTTTCAAGCAGATTGAATATAGCATTAGATTATTATAACCGGAAAACAACTGATGGTATAGTAATCTCAGATTTATACCCTAATACTGGATTTACTTCTGTTTCCAGAAATGTTGCTGAGATCTCCAATAAAGGCTGGGAGTTTCTTATCAAAGGCTATCCATTTCTGGGATCTTTTCAATGGTCCATCGATTTCAATATTTCCATTAACAAGAACACAATACTGTCGGATCTTCACAGCTATGTATTAGAACAGGATCAACCTGTAGGAAATCATTATGGTTTTCTGTTCGCAGGTTATTCTGAAGCAGATGAGCCGCTGTACATCAATGTAGCCGGGGACACTACCATGGATCCATCTTACATTTTGCTTGGGAATGGAGTTCCAAAATCGTTTCTTGGCTTAACAAATACGTTTTACTATAGGAACTTTGAATTATCTTTTCTTATCAGGGGTGCAACGGGATTCGAAAGCATTAATCTCGTCAATCAGTACTATATCCGGCAAACGAATAGTCTGTCATCGATCCTGCATGCTGATCCCAGAGACATTGAAAACGATAGACCAATAAAAGGAAAGCAATATGTAGAAAAGGGAGATTATCTGATAATAGACAATATCTTGTTGGGTTATAGTATTCCATTGAAAAAGGGAGTTGTCAAAAGTGCTAAGCTCTATCTTGCATGCAATCACCTGGCTATTTTTACCCGGTTCTCAGGCGAAAATCCCGAGGCATCTGGCATTACTGGTGTGCATCCAGGATATTATTCTGGAGAAGTATACCCTCTTACGCGTACGTTTGTATTGGGATTAAAGGTTGAATTGTGATTCGCAAAAAATGATTAACGACCGTAAAGAAATATGAGGTGCTGTATGAGAAGTACAAGCGCTTCGGTCGCTTCGTCGAGGAGGAGACAGGGGGGTAGCATCTCATGATCACATATTGCATTTGGAATGCCCTAACAAACCAAATAGATAATGAAATCCATTGCATGCAGCACTGCCGTTATCATACTATTCTCAATTACGCTTGTTGCACAAACAACACCTGAACCGGAGAAACCTGATTCTCTCTCTCCGAATGTGATCAAAGCTGATGACTTTAATAAAGGTGCGATTGCTTCACCTTTGCTGCTAATTCAGGGCAAAGTGCCTGGATTTGTGATCAACAACCTGACTGGAAATTCCCCTGTTCCTGATCTGCAGATCCAGGTAAGGGGTCCATCCACCTTCTATCGAAGCACAGAGCCATTGTATGTGGTGGATGGAATCCCGGTAAGGTCGCCGGGGGTTGTTTCCATTGAGAGTATAGAATCCATCCGGGTGCTGAAAAACCTCTCCGAGACTGCACCGTATGGTTTTCTGGGAGATAATGGAGTGGTACTTATCAGTACTAAAAGAGACCCTTCAGATAGATTTAGAGTACGGCTGAGTTCTTATGGGTACCTGGAGAGCTTTGCACAGAAGTCCCGATATATGACGACGGATGAATGGAGAATTCTGAAGCAGGACTGGACATCAAGTCCCTATCCGAAACTGAATGCTGCTGCGGAACGGTTGATTGATTACGGGGCCAATACCGATTGGCGCAGGGAGATTTCGCAACAAAAGTTCAGTCAGGCCCACTACCTGGAATTTTCAGGCGGTAGCAAGAATACATACTTTTCGGCCGGATTTGATTTCGATGACCGTTATGGGATTATTCAGAAAACGGATCAGAGAATGTTTGGCGGACAGATCCTTTTATCTCAGTATGCTTTAAAAAAGAGATTAAAAATAGATCTTTCTGTTGCAGGGAAGAGAAGGAACTACAGCAATGCATACAACTACCCTCCGCTTACTACAACATCGGATGAAACCGGGGCCATAGCTTTCAATATTATCTCCAGGGCAAATTATTACAACCCTACCGTACCGGTCTACCTGGAGGATGGATCATTTGGGAAGGATTCCGCGAATTGGACCCCGGTCTTTAATTACAACCCTGTCCAACAGATGAACAATATTAATGACAACAGGGAGCAGAGTGATGTGCTGTCCAGCTTACAGTTAGATTATGAGATCATTGATGGTTTGAGGGTGAGAGGGTTGATTTCATATAACAGATCCGAGTTGAACAGTTCGATGATCTTTGGTGAAAAGAATGGGGTCGGTTTCTATGATTACAGGCTTGACAGTATCTTAGCCACAGAGATCAGAGGTCTTACAGAGTTAAGCTATGCCAAATCCCTGGGACAGCACGCTTTCGGTCTTGCACTTTCCTGTTCAAATCTGAGATACACAAGAACTTCCTTTTCACTTGATACTGTCAGGATGATGGGATTACCTGGAAACTCATATTCGGGAAGTCATATTGCCGATCTCAAATCAGGGGCTGCACTGAATGCCAACTACGCATTCAGGGGGAGATATTTATTATCCTCGGGGATTTTCCGGGAGCACTACTTCCCCTCTTCAGAGGTGGAAGGAGTGAGGTACTATCCGTACCTGGATGTGCGCTGGGTCATTTCGAAAGAGAAGATATTTTCAAGTATGAGAAGACTGACGGAGCTGACTTTTCGCTATGGTTATGCTATTCGAGATTTAACGGATCCTATTCCCCCACTGCTACCCTTTGAAAATCCTAAAATATTGATCAAAGAATCAAATATCGGATTTGATCTTCACCTTTTTGAGAACAGATTGAGCATCGCTTTAAATAACTTTTACAAGAATACGGCTGTTAATGAAGATGATGTGTTATCGAGTAATGGTTGGGAAATATATATCAAGGGCTATCCTGTCATGGGCCCATTGAATTGGTCTTTTACTCTGAGTATGACAATGCACAGCAACAAGAGTTTTATGAACATTAACAACCTTAGAAGCGTGTTTAAAGATCCAATGATAGGCAATCATTACGGTTACCAGTTTGCCGGTTATTCCGATATTGACCAGCCACTGTACATTGCTGCAAACGGGGATACCACAGCTACACTTGATTATTCAGATGATTTAAAGATCTTAGGGAACGGCTACCCGGGATCATTTATCGGTTTCTCAAGTACATTTAGCTTCAGGAATTTTGATTTTTCATTTTTTCTCAGGGGTGCACTAGGTTTCGAAATAGAGAATCACACACATCCGTTTCAACCTTCTGAAAAAACCAATTACCAGAGATCTGTTTTATCTGTTGATCCAAGAGATTTGGTCTATTTTGAATTACTTAAGCAAACAGACTACACCATTGAGAAGGGAGATTACCTGAACATAGATAATATCTCATTGGGATACAACATTCCTTTGAAAAAGGGAGTGGTCAGGAGTGCAAGGATCTACATTGCATGCAACCACCTGGCTTTGTTTACGAAGTTCTCAGGTGAAAATCCCGAGGCAGCAGGTCTTACAGGTATGTATCCAGGATACTATTATGGAGAAGTATACCCTCTTACGCGTACGTTTGTATTGGGATTGAAGGCTGAATTGTGATTCGCATACACGGAACCATTGGATGTAAATTAAACGATTCCTGTGTATTTGACTCGTACGGATAAATAATATATATTTGTACGTATAGCTAAATAGTTGAGGATATGGATGCAAAACTAACATTGAAGCTTGATAAATATGTGATTGAGAAGGCAAAAGAATATGCAGCTTCACACAAAAGGAGCCTTTCGCGGATGATTGAATCATATCTGAAATCAATCGTTGACGATGCCCTACCTGACTTAAAAGACGAAATAGAG
>JBDLIQ010000053.1:0-25847 GCA_039714775.1 Bacteroidota bacterium | reverse complement strand
ATGAACCGTCCATTACAATAATTACATTATTATCACAAAAGGAAATGTAATTATTGTTCTGGTAAGTTACATTAGGCCAATTGAATAGATTGATAGTTACTAATGAAAGAACATGAGAACTTATATGAGAAGATCCAGGGTATCCTTGGAGGAGAGTCAGGGAATCTGAAGATACTGGAACAGCAGATTGATCTGGATCTGCAGGTTGCCTATTATGAATGCTCGAAAAAGCAGCGGGGTGAGGTAGACGAGCAATGGGCACTCGATCATGCCAGGTACCTGGATGAACCCGGTTATACGGACCAGGTTAAGAAGGAAATTCTGGCAAGGTTGGCCAGCATTGGCAGGGTGGAGTGCTACAGAATCATTGAAGCTTATGTTCAAACGGCCACCGATTCTTTGAGGGACTGGGCGCTACTGGCCCTGAATGAAAGCAGGATGCTGCTTGAAAGTAATCTTCTGGAAGAGAACCAGGTTTTTATCTCTACCGGACTGGGAGGCAAGGAGCAGAAACTGAGGTATTTTGTGGTTCTTATTACCAGCTCCGGGAGGGACCTGGACAAGACACAGCAGAAGGTGATCACAAACGAATTTGATTACATTCTACGAAAGTACGATGCTGAAGTGGAGGAGATTAGTTTCTCCGAAAACATGGCTGCCATCCTGTTGTTGATGCCTATGAATCATCCATTGAAAATAGTGTTCCGGGAGGCAATTGATGAGTGTAATCATTATGGAGGATTCCTTAATGATGATTTCATTGTAACCAATGTAAAAACCCTCTCCTTTTCAGAGATTAAGGAATTCCTGGAACGGCTTCCGAAAAATAATTAGGTGGTCTCTTCGCCCAGATCTTCAAACTCCACATTGGTGAAGTCCTTTTCCGTCTCAACAGCCTCCTCAACAACCTCCTCAGCAGCCTCCTTAATACCAGATTGCTCATCATTCACCGGTTTGGAAACGGTATAATCCTCTGGCTCAATGGGTTGCGGATTGGCTTCTCGGATAAACTCAATCATCTCTTTCAGGCTATCTGCAAATTTATCGAAGTCCTCTTTGTAAAGAAACAGTTTATGTTTCTCATAGAAAAACTTACCATCGCGATTAAAACGTTTCTTGCTCTCGGTGATGGTAAGATAATAGTCATTCCGCCTTGTCGCTTTCACGTCAAAAAAATAGGTCCTTTTCCCGGCCCTAACAGCTTTAGAATGGATCTCTTCCCGTCCTGCAGCTTCCGTTATATGCCCTTCAGATTTAACACTTCCTTCATCAATCATTACATCAGTTTTAGTTAGGGTTTGCGTTGTTCCAGATCAAAAATGTAAAATATTTTAAACATATTCAAATTTTGGTCCATTTTAGTCCTTAGTTAAACTTGCTGGCAAACAGTTGTTTTATAGAAGAAAAATTAATGTAAATTTGCAACGTTTAAATTAATGAAGCAGCTGGTTCTTAGCAAATGATTAGCAGGAGACAATTACGCATCAAGGCACTGCAGACGCTGTATGCCTATTATAAGGCAAACAGTGAAGAGATGAGTCGTTCCGAAAAGGAGCTGCATTTTAATATTGAGAAAGCATATGAGTTATACCACTACCTGCTTCTGTTGATTATTGATGTGACCCTCTATGCCGAATCAAGGATCGAGATAGCCCGAAACAAGCGTATCCCTACCAGTGAAGACCTCAATCCGAATACCCGGTTCATCAATAATCGCCTCGTAGATCAGCTGAGAAACAATGAACACCTGCTCAGATTTGTGGACCAGCATAAGCTCAACTGGGCCAACCATCCCGAGTTGGTGAAGGAGGTATACAACAGCTTGCTTGAAAACGAAGAGTATATCGCTTACATGGCTGCTGATGAGACCAGTTATGCGGAGGACAAAAAGATGATCTCCCGGATCTATACCCACATGATCTTTCCCAGTGAACTGCTCTCTTCGATTCTGGAGGAGCAAAGCATCTACTGGAATGATGACCTGGAGTTTATCACAAGCATGATCGTCAAGACCTTCAAAAAATTCAAGGAGGGTGACGGTTCCGGGAAAAGCCTGATGAACCTCTACAAAAACAGCGAGGACAAGGACTATGTGGTAAAATTGTTCCGGCAGACTATCCTTCACAGGGATGAGTATGTAGCGTATATCAAACAGAATACCAGGAACTGGGATCTGGAGCGGATTGCCTTTATGGATATCCTGATAATGCAGATGTCCATTGCAGAATTGCTTGCCTTTCCATCGATTCCCACAAAAGTAACCCTCAATGAGTATCTTGAGATCTCGAAGTTCTACAGTACAAGTAAGAGCAATGTTTTCATCAATGGTGTGCTTGATAAGGTGTTCGCTCAGTTGAAGGATGAGAAGATGGTCCGGAAAGCGGGGCGTGGATTAATAGGGGAATAGGTAGTTAAATAGTTAGGTAGTTAAATAGTTAGGTAGTTATATAAGTTAAACAGTTAAATAGTTAAACAGTAAGAGTATGAATTTTTTATTTCAAGTGTTAACAGCATCAGGAGCTCCTGCAGGACCAGGCGGAGCTGGAATGCAATCTCTGGTTTTTTTAGCTTTAATCATCGTGGTTTTCTATTTCTTTATGATTCGTCCACAGATGAAGAAGCAGAAGGAGGCAACCAATTTCAGGAATGCGTTAAAAAAGGGTGACAAGGTATACACCACAGGAGGAATTTACGGAAAGATCACCGATGTAAAGGAGAAGACCATTACCCTGGAAATTGCAGATAACGTGATCGTTAAGGTTGATAAATCAGCGGTGATATCTGATCCTGGTGATCAGGCAGCGCAGGTTAAAAAATAGACCAAAACCGGTGTAGTGGAAAACGGCTTTCTCCAGAATTGGCCCAGGGTTTCAGAGGGACAGAAAATGCAGTTCAGGATAAGGATCCTGATGTTTTCGATCTTCCTGTTGATCTCTGTGTTGATCTGGTTTCTCAATGCGTTGAGTAAGAACTACACTTCAGATATAGAGTACCCGCTTATCTATACGGATTTTCCGGCAAACCGGGTTCTTGTTGGCGACCTGCCCGGACACCTTGATCTGAGCATCAATGCCAATGGATATGCCCTCCTGAAGTACAAAGTTTTCAGAAAAACCGTTCCCATTGTTTTCAAGGTCTCAGCATTTACACTGAACCGTCCGGGTCAGGACAGCACCAGGGCATATATCCTGACCAGGTATCTGAAGGACCAGGTGTCAAGAGAGTTGCCTGATGATCTGCAGTTGCTTGAGATAAACCCGGATACACTGCATTTCCATTTTGCCGGGAGGGTCTCCAGGGTGTTACCTGTCAGAGCGGACCTCCTGTTTGAGGTGGATAAGCAGTTTACCACAAGGGATGGCATTCTGCTTGAGCCTGATTCAGTGGAGGTTACAGGATCCGATTTGATTCTGGATACCCTGAAGTATCTTACTACGGAGAGAATTGATCTGGGATTGCTGACCAAAAACTACAGCGATCAGGTGCAGCTAAAAGGGGTTAAGGATGTGGAGCAGAGCCTTTCAACGGTACATTGTACAATTGAGCTAGAGCGGTTTACAGAGGTTCAGCTTAACATCCCTGTAGAAGCACTTAATCTGCCGGATACCCTCTTACTGCAAGCTTTTCCTGCCAGGATCAAACTGACCTGCAAGGTGGGGTTGAGCAAGTTTGACAGAATGGATAACAACCTTTTTCGAGCGGTGGTGGATTACTCCGTTGTGGACGAGCAGACCAAAGTACTGGATGTAAGCATCAGGAATGTTCCCGGCTACCTGCTCAGTTACGAATATTATCCGAAATCTGTTGAATTTCTTATATCTAAAAAGTGATGTACCAGGTAGGAGTTACCGGCGGGATCGGAAGTGGAAAAACCATGGTGTGCAGCGTACTGGAGATTCTGGGTGTCCCGGTGTATAACGCGGACAGGGAGGCCAAGTGCATGTTGAACACCCATCCGGTACTTCGGGAAGGGGTGATTGGTCTTCTTGGAGAGGAGGCCTACAGGGACGGTAAACTGGATCGTGCTTATGTGGGAAGCCGGGTATTTGGGGACAGGGAGATGCTTGAAAAGCTGAACACTTTGATCCATCCGGCTGTGAGGGAAGATTTCCACAACTGGGCATCGGGTTATTCAGGAGTTCCTTACGTGGTAAAGGAGGCCGCCATCCTCTTTGAGAGTGGAGCAAACCGCCTCCTTGATCTGACGGTCCTGGTCTACGCTCCCTCTGATCTGAGAATCAGAAGGGTGATGGATCGTGACAAGGTAACAAGGGAAGATGTGAAAAAACGCATGATGCACCAGATGGATGATGAAGAGAAGCGGATCCTGGCAGATGAGATCATTCTGAATGATGGCAGGGAGATGCTGATTCCACAGATAGTTGCATTGCATGAAAAAATAGTAAACAGGAGGTAATCAGTTATGGCAAAATTTGGAAAGTGGATAGGAGCGGGTCTCGGTTTTTTCCTTCTTGGTGGTCCAATCGGGGCTGTTTTAGGACTTGCAGTAGGCTCCATCTTTGATTCGGGAACCACTGCAGCTACAGGACAGAAAAGAGATGTCCGTGGCAATACGCTCCGTGGTGATTATGCAGCATCCCTGCTTGTTCTTATTGCAGCGGTGATGAAGGCCGACGGTAGGGTCATGAAAAGTGAACTGGACTATGTGAAACGTTATTTTGTCTCCCGTTTCGGCGAAGAGACCGCCTCCGAGGCTGTGGTCATGCTCAGGGGCATCCTGAAGCAGGAGATCCCACTGAGGGATGTGACCCGGCAGCTTTCACAGCGACTTCAGGCCTCATACAGACTGGAGATGCTCCATTTCCTGTTTGGTATTGCATCGGCCGACGGATCGGTGAGCGATGCTGAGAACATTGTGATCCAGCAGATAGCCGGCTTTATGAATATCTCTGACTCTGATTTTCAGAGCATCAGGGCCATGTTTGTGAGCCAGACAGATGCCTCATACAAGATCCTTGAGATCGATCCCACTGTGGGGGACGACGATGTGAAAAAGGCTTACAGGCGTATGGCCATGAAATACCACCCCGATAAAGTGAGCCACCTCGGAGAGGACTTTAAAAAAGTGGCAAACGAGAAATTCAGGAAGGTAAAGGAGGCTTACGATCAAATTAAGAGGGAACGCGGAATCAACTAGAAGTGCTATATTTGTTTCACTTTTTGTATACCTATGAAGACGATAAAACTTAAAGACATTCTTTCCATTTCGGGAAAAGGCGGATTATTCAGGTTCATTGCCCAGGCCCGCAACGGGATTGTGGTGGAATCCCTTGATGACAATAAGCGGCATGTGGCTCCTGCCACTGCACGTGTCAGTTCGCTTGTTGATATAGCCATCTTCACCCATGAGGCTGAGGTGCCCCTCTCTGATATCTTCATGATGATTCATGAGAAGAGTGAAGGCAAAGAGGCGATCTCCCATAAATCATCTGCCGATGAACTGAAGGAGAGTTTTGGGGAACTGGTTCCGGAGTACGACGATGAGCGGGTTTATGTTTCCGACATCAGGAAGGTGTTTCAATGGTATAACCAACTCCTGAACCACGATATGCTTGAGGTGGTAGACAAGGAGGAGGAAGGGGAAGCAGAGGATGCAACTGGTGCAGAAACAGATGCAGACGCGAATGCAAACCCGGATACTGACGCTAAGAAGGACTCCGACACTAAATAGTGTTCGTCTATAAAGTCGATACATTTTTAAGAGTCTTGTCAAGAAAGTTAGCGGACTTTATAGACAGTCTCTAAACAGACTTTGCCTCCTGCCAGATGGCCTCCATCTCTTCAAGGCTCATCTCTTTTATTGAACGGCCCGATTCAAGGGCCTTTTTTTCCAGGTATTTAAACCGGTAGATAAATTTTCTATTGGTCCGCTCAAGGGCAGTTTCAGGCTCAACATCATAGAGCCGGGCAGCATTTACAATGGAGAACAGCAAATCACCAATCTCCTCCTCAACCCTCTGTTTATCATTGCCGTTGGTCACCTCATGCCTCACTTCGTTAATCTCTTCGACCACCTTATCCCAGACCTGTTCCCGCTGATCCCAGTCAAAGCCCACAGCCCGCGCTTTGTCCTGTATCCGGTGAGATTTGATCATGGCTGGTAGTGAGACAGGTACCCCGGCCAGAACGGATCGGTGCCCCTCTTTCATCTTAAGCTCTTCCCAGTTCTCGATCACCTCCCCGGAGTCTTTCACCTTGAGCTCCCCGAAAACATGGGGATGACGAAAGATTAGTTTTTGGGTGACTCCCTGAAGTACATCGGCAATATCAAACGCCCCTTTTTCTGCACCTATTTTCGCATAGAAAACAATATGCAGCATCAGATCACCCAGCTCTTTTCTGATCTCTTCCAGATCCTGATCCATGATGGCATCAGCCAGTTCATAGGTCTCTTCGATGGTGAGGTTCCTCAGGCTCTCCAGGGTTTGTTCCCGGTCCCAGGGACACTTCTCCCTCAACTCGTCCATGATCTCCAATAACCTCTCAAATGCTTTCAGCTTCTCTTCAGTACTATGCATTATTCTCTTCTTTGAATTCAACCCTGATGGTTGAGCTTGTAGACAACTTCAACAATCCCGCAGCATTTCCGTTCCGGATGGCAATCTCCAGGAGTCCAACCGAATTAAAAATGGCCAGCAGATCCCCTTCACGGGCCTCATTGTACCGGCTGTTGATCTTCTCCAGCAGATTGCTTTTACTCTGAACATAGATATGGAAGGGCCTTCCCTTTCCCACACGCTCAAAAAGCTCCCTCGTTACATTGGTGATGGCATTCTGGTATGAATCGATGTGGATCACACTGCCCGAAATGGTAAGCTCCTCAATGGCCGGCCTGAGTGGAACCTGCTTTTCATATGAGTCTGTCGGGGAGCCCAGTTTTTTCAGAGGTGTTCCCCCTGACAGTTTGCAGGCCACATTGGCAAAAACCGACATGGAGATAAAACTGGAAGAGGCCTCATCTGGCTTATCGCCGATCCTGACTACCAGTTCCGGGCCGGGCCCGCCAAGCAGGCCAAGCATCCCGTTATCGGCACAGAGAAAAAAGTGTCCATCCATTCGGGCCGCCAGCAGATCCCTCTCCTCCTCCGGCTCAGAGTTTACAGCAATGATGTGAATGGTTCCTTTGGGAAAATTGGGGTAGCTGTTGCGAACAAGAAACGCAGCCTGTGCTGAGCTGAATGGCTTCACCTGGTGACTGATATCAACAATCCGGCTATCCGGACAAAGCGTGACCAGTTTTCCCTTGAGTGATGCAACATAATAATCATCATTATTCCAATCGGACGTAAGGGTGATCATGTGCATGGGATTCCGGCAGAGATTTTCTTATTGGAATGTTGAAAAAAACACTTAATTTGTGAATCCAAAAATAGTGATTATAATTTAATATATGGCTGAAAAGCTGATCTATTTGGAAGGTGTCGATCCTGTTGATTTCTATGGAGTAAACAACGTCCGTTTCAATAAATTCATCGATTATTTTGATGATCTTAAAATTGTTTCAAGGGGCAATGAGATCCGGGCAACAGGTACCCGGAAGAGGCTTGAAGAGTTTGAAGAGAAGATCGATCTTGTAATTCGCTACCTTCGCAAATTCAATTCAGTAAACCTGCCCGATCTGGAGGAGTTAATCACAGGAGCGGCTAACCATAAAATGGAGATTCCCGGACCTGACGATGAGGTGCTTCTGCATGGTGAACGAGGCAAAAAGATCAGGGCCATCACTGTTAACCAGAAGCGGCTGGTAGATGACGGAGAGACCAATGACCTGTTGATTGCAGTTGGACCGGCCGGAACAGGAAAAACATACACTGCCATTGCAATGGCGGTAAAGGCCCTTAAGGAGAAGGAGGTGAGACGCATCATCCTTACCCGTCCCGCTGTTGAAGCGGGAGAGAAACTTGGATTTCTTCCCGGCGATTACAAGGAGAAGCTTGATCCATACCTGCAACCGCTCTATGATGCCCTCAGGGATATGATTCCGGCAAAAAAGCTGATTCAGTTCATGGAGGACGGAACCATACAGATTGCCCCGCTGGCTTACATGCGTGGCCGGACCCTCGATCATGCATTTGTCATCCTGGATGAGGCCCAGAATGCTACCTCCAATCAGTTTAAGATGTTTTTGACAAGGATGGGACCCGATGCCAGGTTTATTGTAACGGGCGACGATTCACAGGTGGATCTGCCCAGGCGGGAGGATTCCGGTTTGGTACAGGCCATTGCGATTCTGAAGGGTATCAGAGGGATATCGATCATCCGGTTTGATCAAAGGGATATTATCAGGCACAGGTTGGTGAAGTCCATTGTGGCTGCATATGATGATCACCAGTCACCAGTCACCAAAAAAAAGTAAATAGTGCTTAGTGAATAATATAAACAAGTAAAACAAAATGATATGGGTAATGCATTAACGGGAACCAGGTTCAACCTCGAGGGACAGAAGAGTCTCTACACAGGAAAAGTCAGGGACGTATACAACATCAATGATGACTACCTGGTGATGGTGGTTTCAGACAGAATTTCGGCATTTGATGTGGTCCTTCCCAAAGGAATCCCCTTTAAGGGACAGGTGTTGAACCAGATCGCTTCCAGGTTTCTGGATGCGACAGCCGATATCGTACCCAACTGGAAGATCGAATCGCCAGATCCAAATGTAACCGTTGGTCATATGGCCTCTCCCTATAAGGTTGAAATGGTGATCAGGGGTTACCTCACCGGACATGCATGGAGGGAGTACAGAGAGGGTAAACGAATGATTTGTGGTGTACCCATGCCCGACGGACTGAAGGAGCATGACCGGTTCCCTGAACCGATTATCACACCCACTACCAAGGCAGATGAGGGTCATGACGAGGATATCTCCAGGGAGGAGATCCTGGCCAGCGGACTGGTGCCGGAAGAGGAGTATCTGCAACTTGAAACGTACACCAGGAAGCTTTTCCAGCGTGGTACAGAGATGGCCGCCGGGATGGGCCTGATTCTTGTAGATACAAAGTATGAGTTTGGAATGAAGGATGGAAAGATCATGCTGATTGATGAGATCCACACCCCCGATTCTTCCCGCTATTTTTATGCAGACGGGTACCAGGAGCGGCAGGACAGGGGAGAGCAGCAGAAACAGCTCTCCAAGGAGTTTGTCCGGCAGTGGCTGATCGGCAATGGTTTCCAGGGTAAGGAGGGTCAGACGATGCCCGACATGCCTGATGCATTTGTGACAGAGGTGAGTGAACGTTATATCGAATTGTATGAGAACATCATTGGCGAGAAATTTGTTAAGGCAGACACCACAAGCATTGAACAGCGTATCTTAAAAAATATCAATGAGTTTATCGCCAAATAGAAGGCAGATTCTTTTACTGCTGGGGATGCTGCTCTCCTTTGCACTCTATGCCCAGGAACCTGTTGAAGTAGAGCGGTCAACCAACAAGGTGATTCTTGAAGGCAAGGTCTATTACATCCACATGGTGGAGCCGGGACAGACACTCTATTCAATCTCCAGGGCCTACAACGTATCCCAGAAAGAGATTGCAATTGAAAATCCGGGCGTTATGTCGGGAATCAGGGTGGGACAGGCGCTGAAGATTCCGGTTGAACCGATGGTTGAACAGGAGATCGATACTTCGGATTATCAACACGCCCCCGACGGGAAGCGTACCCATAAAGTCAAACCCGGGGAGACCCTCTATAGCATTGCCAGGGAATACGGAACTACAGAAAAGGCCCTGAAGGAGGCCAATCCATCGGTTCGTCCCCGGGAGCTGAAACCGGGGCAAAGACTGAATCTTCCCCAACCTTCAGAGGAAGAGCCTGATCAGGTACAGGAGCCGGCTTATAATGAAGAGGGGTTTGCCTACCATAAGGTTAAGAGACGGGAGACGCTTTACTCAATTGCAAGGTTTTATGAGGTTTCGGTTCAGGATATCAGGAGTGCGAACCCGGAACTGGGATGGGGAGGACCCAAAACAGGACAGGTGATCCGGATCCCGCTTCCCCAACTTACAGAACAGACTGAACCCTTTGAGCAGGTGTCACCTGATTCAATACTTGAAGCTTACGACTACAAGGAGCTGATGGCCACTCATGACAACCGCAGGCGTACCTACCGTATCGCCTACTTTATCCCTTTTGATTTCCAGGAATCCGAACCGCTCGATTCGCTGATCAAGGATGTGGAGTCAGCCTCCCGTCGCAACTGGATCATAGAGCGTTACCGCATGGAGCAAAAGATACCCCAGTCGGTTCAGTTCATGGAGTTTTTTCACGGCTCCCTGCTGGCCCTGGATTCAATGCGCAGGTCAGGAATGAAACTGGATGTGAAGTTCTTCGACACAAAGAAGAGCATGAGTCAGACGCGTTCGCTGCTGGAGCAGCCCGGTATGGATGACATGGACCTGATCATCGGTCCGTTTTGGCCCTATAACCTGGAGCTTGTCTCCGGGTTTGCAGCAAAGGAGAAGATTCCTCTAGTGAATCCTTTTTATAATGAAAAAAGCTATGTATGGGACAATCCCTGGGTTTTCCAGCTGACTCCATCCGTTGAAGAGGAGTACAGGGAGCTGGCCAAACTTGTGGCAAGCAAGCATCAATACAACATCGTCTTTGTCCGGGAGGAGGATTCTCTCGACACAGAGAAGCATGCTGTTCTCAAGGAGATGATCTTTGATGGTTTTGACGATTACCAGCCAAAGGATCCGATCATATTTAAGGAGATGGTGCTGACCCTGAATCATACCGATAAAATCATTCAATCCCTGTCGACCGACAGGAAAAACCTGATTGTGGTACCAACAAGGAATGAAGCACTGGCCAGCAGTATTGTATCTTCACTCTATTACCAGCTCAGGGATTTCGATATTGAACTCATAGGCTCTCCCTATTGGACTGAGTTTTCCAGTATTGACTTCAGGTACTACCACGAACTCAGCATGGTGTTCTACAGTTCATTCTGGATGGATTACCTCGATCCTGGAGTAGATGCTTTTCTCAGCATGTACAGGGATCACTTTGTTGCCGAACCCCTGGCCATGACCAGGAAGGGAATCAATTACGGGATTGCCGGTTATGACGTCACCCTCTATTTCGCCAGTGCAATGAAGGTATACGGCAGACGTTTCATTCTCTCCCTGGAGGATTATCATCCCACCCAGGTACTGGATCCTTACAGCTTCGAAAGGGTGACACCTGCCGGAGGCTATGAAAACAGGCGTATCTCCTTTTACCAGTTCCTTCCTGACATGACCATCAGGAGCTATAGTGTTCCGGATCTGCCCGTCAGGCACTACTTCTTCAGGCCCATGGATGATGGGAAGAGAAAGTCCCTTAATTGGGATATGGAGGATTAAAAGGTATTCACCCCAAGGTGTAACCCTGGACCCGGATTTAAGAGTTCGGAGAAGGTAATTATACCATAATACGATTAAACCTCAGACAATGAAGTTGATAAGAGTCGGATTGCTGCTGATGGCTATGCTTGCCTCTTTTGGGTGCAATAAGGGTGAGCCGAAAACCCCTGATAGCTACGTCATCCTGGTCTCCTTTGACGGATTCCGATGGGATTATATGGATCTCTATGATACACCAAATTTTGAGGCCATGGCCGGGAACGGGGTGAAGGCCGACAGGTTGATTCCCTCTTTTCCCACCAAGACCTTCCCCAATCACTTTACCCTGGCCACAGGGCTCTACCCCGACAACCACGGAATCATCAATAATAAGTTTTATGCCGAAGATCTCAATGGGATCTATAAGATTAGCGACCGCTCCATGGTCTCCAATCCGGATGCCTATTTCGGCGAGCCCATTTGGGTAACAGCCGAGAAGCAGGGTGTCAGATCTGCCAGCTATTACTGGGTGGGAAGCGAAGCTCCTATCCTGGGGATCTCCCCCAGCTACTGGAAAACGTATGATGAATCTGTTCCCTATCCGGACCGGGTGGAGGAGGTGATCAGGTGGCTGGAACTGCCGGTTGGAAAACGCCCCGGCCTGATTACACTCTATTTCGACCAACCCGATGGGGTGGGTCACAGGTGGGGACCCGAACACGACTCCACAGGTGCAGTTGTTGCATACCTTGATGAAATACTTGGTAGCCTGAGAGATGAGATAGCCAGACTGGAATATGCCGACCGTGTGAACCTGATTGTACTTTCAGATCACGGCATGGGTCCCATCTCCCCTGATAAATATGTAAACCTTTTCGAACACATCAGCGAGAAGTGGACCGACCGGGTGCTGGGAGGTAATCCGGTATACCTGATCGATCCGGCTGATGGATTCGAAGATTCGGTATCGATGACTCTTGATGCCCTGGAGGGTGTTGCCGCCTGGCAAAAGGATGAGATTCCGGAGCGACTCCACTATGGAGATAGTCCCCGGTTCCCCGGGATTGTGGTGGTAGCGGATAGCCTCTGGAGTATCGGAACAAAGACCAAGGCGTCAAAATATACGGGAGGAACCCACGGTTATGACAATGCGTTTACCGATATGCACACCATCTTTCTGGCCGAGGGTCCGGCTTTCCGGAAGGGGTATACAGCTCCGGCCATCTCCAACGTTGAGATCTATGGGATCATCGCCCATATCCTGGGACTCGAGCCGGCCCAAACCGATGGCCACCTGGACAGTGTCCGGGAGATCTTTTCTGAGAAGTAACCAATCACCCTCACCCTCACCAATCACCCTCACCAGTCACCCTTACCAGTCACTTTCACCAGTCACCCTCACCAATCACCCCCGGAGAGGCCGCCCCTTTTGAGACAGCCTCTTTGGTGTTCTCAAAGTAAATATATCTTCCTATGCTACTGTGTCGACCGCTCCAGTCTTTTAATGATGGAGAAGATAAAGGCGGCCGAAAGCAGACAGGTGACCACGAAGATCGTCCAGAGCTGCCACAGTGCTATCCTTTCCCAGAAGAAACTACCGATAAACAGAAGTTTGTTACCAACCGCTGTTGCCAGCAGCCAGCCTCCCTGCATGATCCCCTGGAACCTGGTGGGTGCCACTTTCGATACAAAGGAGAGGCCCATGGGGCTCAGAAACAGCTCAGCAAAGGTGAGGATCAGGTAGGTGGACATAAGCCAGTAGGGCATCACCCTGGAGGCGTCAGGTACAGGTTTTACATTCACCACCTCGCCGGCATCATTCAGTACCTGCAGGTCAACCGGTGAGATTAGTTTGAGGGAGCCGATCACCATGATCACAAAACCCATGGAGGCGATGATCATTCCGATCCCGATCTTTTTGGGTGTGGAGGGCTCTATTCCCTTCTTATTGAGCCATGCAAAAGCGGCCATCACCACGAAGGTGAGCGAAACAATAAAGAGGGGGTTAAAGGATTGGAATACCTCAGGGGCAATGGGGTTGCTTGCCATTCCCTTTGTATATAGCCAGTATCCGACAGATCCGCCCACAATGGTCATAAGGGCCCCGATGATCCTCTTGTTCTTGAATGAATTCTTTCCCAGGAGTAGTACGATGCCGGTAATGAATACAATCACAGAGAGAATTCTATAAAGGGTGAAGAACATGAAGGTGCCTGGTCCCACAGTTTTCACCGTATAGTCTCTTGCAAAGAAGGTCATGGTAAGGCCGTTCTGGTGGAATCCCATCCAGAAGAAGATCACCACGAAAAATACCAGCAGCAGGGATACCACACGCTGTTTCTCCTCCTTGGTTGCAATCATCACGATCCAGGTAACAAAACCAACGAACAGCCCGATGGCTGCACCGGTAGCAATGTCTTTCACAAAGCCTATCAGGACAGCAGTGATGGCACCGGCCACCAGGGCGACCGGAATGGCCAGGGGCTTCTCGGCAAGTGTAATGGTACGCTCTCCGTCAGTTTTCTCCCTTTTTGGAAGATGCTTATGGAAGATCAGGTATGCCAGCAGCGAGATCACCATGGCAATAGCTGCGATCCCAAAGGCCATGTTATATCCCCGGGAGAAGGTCTCAATATAGCTGTTGGCAAAAGTACCAAGGTCAGTGACCGCACCGTTCAGACTTACCGCATCAGCCAGTTTCTGGAGGGCCCCGACATCCTGGAGGGTTCCATCCTTGTACTGGTGACACAGTGCAGGCAGGCTGCCATCATGCAGAAAACCATTGGTCTTCAGCCACCAGTTGCGGATTCCCATGGCGGCAAAGGGGGCGAAGAATGCACCCACGTTGATCCCCATATAGAAGATCAGGAAAGCATTGTCACGCACCTTGTCATACTTGGGGTCGTCATAGAGTTGCCCTACCACAGCCTGGAGGTTCCCTTTAAAGAAACCGTTTCCGATGGCAATGGTGAACAGTGCGATCACAGTCACGGGCAGTGAAAGTCCCGGAATGGCCATGATCACATATCCCAGAAACATGATCACCTGTCCCATGGAGATGACCGCCGTATATTTCTTGGTGGCATCGGCCAGGATACCCCCCAGCAGGGCCAGGGCATAGATGGCAAAATAGAACCAGCTGTAAATATCACCTGCTTTCTCTGCCGCAAGCCCGAATTTAGCCTGCAGGAAGAGTACCAGGATCGCCATCATGGTGTAGAAACCAAACCGCTCACCCATATTCGCGAAAAAGGCAACATAGAGCCCTTTAGGATGTCCTTTTAACATAGAGTCAAGATTTTATGAATACTTAATTGTGTAATGGGCACAAATATAGAAATAGTTTTTTCATCAGCTCATATTTTTAATTTCCATAATTATTATCATTTATGCCAATAGTTGTTGTTGACGTTTCTTAAATTTGAATAAAACAGGATGTTACAAACCAATATGATTTTTATTAATCAAATGATCTCATGAAGATTTTCAAGGCTGAACAGGTTCGCGACATTGACAGCTACACCATTCAACATGAACCCATCGCATCAATTGATCTGATGGAGCGGGCGGCAACCCGTTTAACCGGATGGTATGTGCGCCATTTTCATACAGACCGAAGGGTGGTGATCTTTGCCGGACCGGGGAACAATGGCGGGGATGCACTGGCCATGGCCAGGATGCTTGCCGGCAGGCAATTCAGGGTGGAGTGCCATCTGCTTGCATTTGGCAAGCTGTCTGAGGATTGTGCTGAAAATAAACAAAGATTGCTTGATCAGGGATTGGTTGCTTTTTATGAGCTGTCCGAAGGGGATGAACTCCCTGTGATCGACAAAGGAGATGTGGTGGTGGAGGGGATTTTCGGATCGGGTCTTACAAGGAGGGTCTCAGGATTCCCTGGCCTGGTGATCAACCACATCAACAGCCATGCTAAAACAGTAATATCCATTGACATTCCATCGGGACTGTTCGGGGAGGACAACACCGAAAATGACTATGGCTCTGTGATCAGGGCCTCCCTCACCCTCACCCTTCAGTTTCCCTTTCTCTCTTTCTTCTTCTCAGAGAATGATCCCCATGTGGGAGCCTGGCGTGTCCAGGATATCAAACTCCATCGGGCGGTCATTGAAGATACCCAGACGCCCTATCAAACCATTGAGAAGGAGCAGGTGGCTGCTACTCTTCCCGTGCGCCCCAGGTTTGCCCATAAGGGAACCTTTGGTCATGCGCTGATGATCTCGGGATGTTACGGGATGATGGGTGCCGCTTTGCTGGCGGGTGAATCCTGCCTCAGGGGCGGGGCCGGTCTGGTCACCCTTCATGTGCCCCGGTTTGGATACAGCATTGTGCAGACTGCCCTTCCCGAGGCGATCGTGAGCATGGACCAGTCCGATATTCTTTTCAGTGAACCACCCGACCTTCAGCCCTATACAGCCATCGGGATTGGTCCGGGGCTTGGTTGTAAACCGAACACGGGCAAAGGAATGAAAACACTCCTTGAGAGAGCCGGTGTGCCCCTGGTTATTGATGCCGACGGACTCAATATTCTTTCAGACCACCCTGAATGGCTTCAGTTGTTGCCTGAGGGGACCATCCTAACCCCCCATCCAAAGGAGTTTGACCGGCTGGCAGGGGAGACCTCCTCTTCATACAAGCGACACCTGAGAGCACGTGAATTTGCCTCAAAGTATAAGGTGATCGTGGTTCTGAAGGGTGCATACACAGCCATTGCCACACCGGATGGACACTACTGGTTCAATACCACCGGAAATCCGGGAATGGCTACCGGAGGCAGTGGTGATGTACTTACCGGACTTATTACCGGACTCCTTGCACAGGGAATTGCACCCTTGGATGCTGCACTTGCAGGAGTATACCTTCATGGCCTGGCCGGAGACCTGGCTGCCGAAACCTCTAGCCAGGAGGCGATGATTGCCGGGGACATCATCGCAAAACTGGGTGCTGCATTTTCAGAAATCGTGTGATAAACCCAAATCCATTCAGCTTGACACAATCGAGATTGACTTCATGAGTTCCCAATCAAAAAGATTACTTTTGGATAAGAAAAATCAGAACATGGAACAGATGAAGAAACTATTCATATTTACCACCCTGGCCGCAACGATGGCTGGATGTTTTTTACCGTCTGAAATGCAGTTGCAGGTAGCTCCAATGGGGGAGGAGGTCCCTGAAACCACCAGCCGGTATATGTATGCCCTTCCGCAGACCGTATTGAAAGTTGAGGTCACCTACCAGGAGATGAGGCATGTTCCCGGCCCATTCAGGGAGTATGCAGAGAAATACCTGGGCATCAAAGAGGTGATCAATAAGAATTTCAGCAGGTGGCAGATCCTCGATGTGGAGGTCTCTCCCCATAGGGAGATGGATCCTGCCATGGTGTTTATGGTCAATGTACTTGAAGGGGAGTTCAATAACGCGATCATGGATCCTTTCCTGGAGAAGGGGATCATCATGAACGGCTCGGAACTGGTGCAGGAAGAGGTCAAAAGTCCGGCACTGGGATCGAATGTAATCCGGGATTATGTAAGGTATAAGGACCTCGGAATCGAGTCCAATTTTGCAGAACGCACCGAGACCATGTACAAGACCATCGTCACCGATACATCCTTTGTTGAGGTTCCCGTGGACCGTACCATCATGGAGCAGAAGTCACCGGCCATGAAGGCAAAGGAGGCTGCCGGGTTCCTGCTAGAGTTGCGGACCAGGAGACTGGAGCTGCTCACCGGTGGATATGACGGGTTTCCGCAGGGCGAGGCCATGGCTGCTACCCTGGACAAGTTGGATGAGCTGGAGGCATCTTACCTCTCGCTTTTCACGGGAAAGACCCTGGGTAAAACAGCAACCATCGCATGGTTTATCGTTCCTGAGTCGGGCAGATCCGGATCCAGCTACAAGCTGGGATTGTTCTCCGAAATGCTTGGCTTTGTTCCGGAGGATCTGCAGGAGGGTGAGCCGCTGAAAGTGATCATTGAACCCCTAGGGAAAACCGGTAGCATGGGAGCTTATTACTCGGGGACGACAGACGAACCGGTGAACAACGAACTCTGGTACAGGTTGCCCGATGTGGTTGAACTGAAGGTGACCTGGCGCAACGAGGAGCTAAGCAAACAGCGGATCTCGGTTTACCAGTCAGGAGCACTGATTTCATCCCCGGTAAGGAACCCGTGACAATTCATTACAACTCGCAGCTGTGTCAAAGCTCGCTAAACTACTAATTGTAAGCAATTCACACTTGGCTGGTCACCTGAACTTGTTGAAGGTCGTCACCTGGACTTGTTGACGGTCACCATTGAGCACCTTCAGGAAGTAGATTCCCGGAGTATAATGGGACGTTCCTAACAAAACAATATCTCCCGGTTTTACCTGGTCATGCTGCTTTTGAGTGATTAGCCGACCTGTAACATCTTGTACCTCAATTAAAAAATCACCCGGATCAGAGATATCGAAGCGGATGTAAAGCTCATCGATCACAGGATTGGGGTAGACCGATATTTGCCAATCCATCTCTATCTCCGTGATTCCGACACCGGTGTTAAAGGGCTGCTGGAACCCCTGGGTCAGGATCAAATCTCCACCGCTTAGTGTGGTAACGGCCAACTCTCCAAGGGTCCATGAAATACTGAGGTTGTCGTCTTCGAAATAGCCTCCGCCGGAGGAGATAACGCTGGGTGCCAGGATAACCTGGGCGCTCAGCGTAGCGATAACCAGGAAAAACATTGAAACAATAGCAGCCGCCTTTTTCATGGGTATGGTGTTTATCCAAATTTCAGAAAAAACTAGGTTGGAGTCAAGTCTTTTATAAAAATATAACAAACATAAGTGGCATAAAGTTGCAGACAGCTGCAAACTTGCTGCCTGCAACACCCGATAGTTTATCCCTGTTTTGCCGGAATCCCTTCAAGAATTACAATGAGAAATTCCCAGAATTTCTTCACTGTTTCAATGTTAACCTTCTCATCGGGTGAGTGGGGGAAGCGGATGGTTGGTCCCATGGAGATCATATCCAGTTTTGGATATACACCCCCCAGGAGGCCGCATTCGAGACCGGCATGAATGCCCTTAATCTCAGGAATCTTCCCGAAGTTTTTGTTGTATACATCCTGGCATACCTTCAGTATGGCTGAATCCATGTTCGGCTTCCATCCGGGGTAGGCACCGCTTAGTTTCACATCTGCATCGATCAGTTGAAAGACAGCTGCCACCTTCCATGCTGTTGCATCCTTGGCACTGTCCACCGACGAGCGGGTCAGGTTCAGGGCCACAAACTCCCCATCTTTCACCTTGGCAATGGAGAGGTTGTTGGAGGTCTCCACCAGCCCCTTCATGGACTGACTCATGCGCTGTACCCCGTTTGGGCAGGCAAAGATGGCACGAATGAACTTTCGCTGCTCATCTGCCGGCACCACTTTGGCCTGGATATCTGTTTTTTCACAGGTGAAAGAGAGGTCAGGTTCGGTATCTGCAAACTCTTTTCGGTACATCGTCTGGTAGTCGGCCACCATCTTTTCAAATGCACCGGCCGAGGTGGAAGGAACCATCAAAATGGCATGTGATTCTCTGGGAATGGCGTTTCTTAAATCGCCTCCTTCCGCAGAGGAGATCCTGATGGCCAGGTCCGATTCAGCCTGCATCATAAAGCGGAAGAGCACCTTGTTGGCATTGGCCCTTCCCCGTGGGATATCCAGTCCCGAGTGTCCGCCCTTTAATCCCTTCACAAACACCTTGTAACCCACATGGTCTGCTGGGGCATACTCTTCGGTGTAGGATTTGGAGGCAGATATATCGATGCCACCGGCACACCCCACATAGAGCTCACCCTCATCTTCCGAATCCATGTTAATCAGGATGTCACCATCCAGCAATCCCGGTTTCAACCCGAACGCTCCGGTCATTCCGGTCTCTTCATCCACTGTGAAGAGGGCCTCGATTGGACCGTGTTTCATGGTGGTGGACTCCAGTACAGCCATGGCAGCAGCAACACCAATGCCATTATCGGCCCCCAGGGTGGTTCTGTCGGCGGTGACCCACTCCCCATCAACCATTGCCTTGATGGGATCTTTCTCAAAATCGAAGTCCAGATCGCTGTTCTTCTGGGGTACCATATCCAGGTGTCCCTGGAGGACCACTGTCTTCCGGTTTTCCATACCGGATGTGGCAGCTTTCTTAATAATCACATTGCCCACCTCATCCACGATGGTATCCAGCCCCAGGCCCTCCCCGAACTGTTTCATATACTTGATAATCTCAGCCTCTTTCTTAGAGGGCCTTGGTATTTGAGTAAGCGCATGGAAGTGTTTCCATACCTCAACCGGTGCTAAATCTTTTATTGAACTCATATTTTTTACATTTATACGGTTATCTCTTTTACAATGTTAGGAAGTTCCAGACCGTATCCTTTCTTCTTGTCCTCGGCTTTTAGCAGCAATGCAAACATCAGCGCCAGGACACCAAAAACGGTAAAGATCATCATGGGCAGGGTGTAGTTGTAGGTGGCTACCTCAACCCCCCCCTTCATTACATATCCTGTAATGCAATATTTTTGCAGCACCCATCCGATCAAAGCGGGTACTCCCATTAGTCCCCAGTTCTGTACCCAGAAAATCAGGGCAAAGGCAGTTCCCATATACCTGTAAGGAATAATTTTGGGTACCGATGGCCACATGGCTGAGGGTACCAGTGAGAATCCAATTCCAAGGATAATGATCAGGATAACGGCAATGAACCAGTGATCGAGGAAAGGTAAGGAAAAGAGTGTATGAACAATGATAAGCAGCACAGCACCAATGATCATGATGGAGGCACCTTTCCCTTTTTTGTCATAAATACCTCCGAAGAGCGGTGTCATCAGAATCGCTCCGAAAGGGAGCATAGCTGGTAAGAAACCGGCAAGTTTATCAGAAACATGAAACTTCTGAATCATCAGGTCTGTTGCATACTTTAGAAAGGGGAAGACAGCCGAGTAAAAAAGAACACAAAGGATGGCCAGGTACCACCAGCCTCTGTTGTTCATAATGAATTTGATATCTGAAACCTTAAATTTCTCCTCATCCGGCTCTTCATTGTTGGCAGCAAGGAGTTCCGATTCGGAGGCGTCCAGTTTCTTGTCCATAAATGTGTAAAGAATGAAAGTAATAAGTCCGATACTTAGCAGGACAAGCCCCAGCAGGATTGGCTTGGAAACATGTCCCAACCGGAGAGCTGTAGGCAAAGAGATACCAATAGCCAGGGCTGTGCCCAACCTGGCAACCGAGACCTGCAACCCCATGGCCAGCGCCAACTCTTTTCCTTGGAACCACTTCACAACGATCTTGGAGACTGTTATTCCGGCCACTTCAACACCCACTCCAAAAATGGCAAACCCGATGGCAGCCAACATTACCTGTGCCTTGGTATCGAACCAGAGAATGTGCCATACAACCCCATCCAGGGAGTTAGTGGAGACTGCCCAATATTTCAGGGCGGCACCCAGAACCATGACAGCAGCCGCACCCACTCCTGTCATCCTGACGCCTATTCTATCGAGAACGATCCCCCCCAGAATCAGCATCAGAAGGAACACATTGAACCAGCCATATGCACTTGTAAAAAATCCATATTCTGCACTGTTCCACGAGAGCTGTTGTTCCAGTAATCCTTTCAAAGGTGCCATTGAGTCGGTGAGGTAATAACCGGCGAGCATTGTAAATGCTACGATACTCAATGCGGACCAACGCGCCACAGCTGAATCCCTCAGGCTTTTTCTAATTGCTTCCATTTAAATCTTTTTTATGTTTTTAGAAGCACTAAAGTAGAAAAAATATGGGGTCTGCCTACCTATTACAGAACATAGTCAATATTTGGGTTGTTACATATGCAGATAATTTTCTATTTTCGCCGGATCCGCCGATGGTGGACTGATTGAATATAATGGAGATTGATGTAAGGAGTTGCAGCCATTTCCGACTATTGATAAAGAAAACCTAGTGCAAATCATGATAAAAAAGATATTATTCCTGGCCCTGCTTCTCATTCCGGGTATCACCGGTATAAAAGCCCAGCAGAAGGTGAAATGGTACTCCATCGAAGAGGCCATTCAACTGGCCTCTAAGGAGCCCCGGGTACTGGTGATCGACGTATATACCGACTGGTGTGGGTGGTGCAAGCGGATGGATGCCAACACCTTTTCGAACCGGACCATTGCCAAGATGCTGAACCAACATTTCTACCCGGTGAAGCTGGATGCCGAAGGGAAGGAGGATATCGTAATTGGTGACCGCACCTTTAAGTTCGTTGACAATGGCCGCAGGGGTTATCATGAAATAGCTGCCATTGTAACCAAAGGGAGGTTGTCCTATCCCACCATCTCATACGTGGATGCCAATGGGAAGGTGTTGCAGGCGGCTCCCGGATACAAGGATGCAGAGCAGTTCAAAGTCTACCTGGATTACTATGCAGGAGGGGCTTATAAGAGCCAGAGTTTTGAAGCATATGCAGCATCCCATGCAGCGCCGGACACACCTGTGGTCACACCACCCCTCACACCCTGATAGAGTGTGTACATCAAAAGTGAGCGTGCATCAATTGCAGGAGAGCATCTGTTCAGGAATAATGTGATAACATCTGCTCAAGCTCCCTCTTTACATCCTCTTTTAATGAAGCAGGTTCAAGGATGGTTGCATCTTTTCCCAGGCTCAGCACCAGCGATCTGAATTCATAGGTGGGATGCACCCTGAAGCTAAAAATGACCTGCTCCTCATCCTCTCTGTCGATGTTCTGTGATTCATGCCAGGGCTGGGTAATCAGGTACTGTGCCTGGGTCTTCTGAACAGCCATTCTGATCAGTGGGGGAGCCCCCGGAGGGGATATGATCCCCAGTGTATATTTAAAATAGGTTCCGGTTTTAAAGTCAGGAGTCCTGTACTCCATACCGGGAACCTCCTGCAGGTCCCTGATGCGATCCAGGGCGTAGGTTCTTACCTGCCCCTTAAACTCATTCCACCCCACCAGGTACCACCTGAATCCATGCTCCTTGAGCAGGTAGGGATGCACCTCATTGTAATAGGGTCTGTCCTCGTAAAAGGGAAGGTAGGTGATCCGCAGCACCTGCTTCTCTTCAATGGCATGGATAATGGGTTCAAGGTACCGGGTTCCCTTTACCTCCGGGGCCTTTCTGAAGTGAATAAACCCCTTATCCTTAAATCGGTCGTACAATCCTGTGGTCATAAGTTCAAATATAGCAAACTCCTCCAGTTGGTTAATGCTTTCAAAGGTGGTTTAATCAGCGAATCATTTGAAATAATTTTAACTTAGTCGGCTTAAATATGTATCACAATGTCCGGTGCAATGTGATAAACTGATAACTACCTATGAAACGTCCAGCAAAATCAACCCGCTTTTTCACCTTGTGCCTCGCCCTGTTCTTGATGAACGGCGATCTCTTTTCCCAATCCCTCGACATGGATTATCTCAAAGGGATGAATGCCAGGAGTATCGGGCCCGGTGGTATGAGCGGCAGGGTAACAGCCATCGATGTGGAGCCGGATGATGTCTCCACCTTCTATGTGGGCACAGCCTCGGGAGGGGTGTGGAAAACCACAAACGGGGGAACCAATTTTAAGCCGGTTTTTGATGACCAGGCGGTAGCCGGAATAGGGGCGTTGGCTATCGATCCAACCAACCCGGATGTGGTCTGGGTGGGAACCGGAGAGGGGAACCCAAGAAACAGCCTGAATGGCGGGTATGGGATCTATAAGAGCCTGGATGGCGGACGGAGCTGGGAGTTGCTGGGACTGGAAAAGACCCGGCATATTCACCGGATTATTGTGCATCCTCACAATCCGGATGTGGTCTATGTTGGTGCCATTGGAAGTCCATGGGGAGCGCATCCTGAGCGGGGTCTGTATAAAACCACAGATGGCGGGAAGAGCTGGGAACAGATCCTGTTCGTGAACGAACTTACCGGGGTGGCCGATATGGTCATGGACTCCTCCAATCCGGATAAACTTTTCGTTGCCATGTGGGAACACAGGCGCTGGCCATGGTTCTTTAAATCGGGGGGAGTCGGTTCGGGACTCCACATGACAGTGGACGGGGGAGTGAACTGGACAGAGGTTACCAGCAAAGAGGGACTGCCTGGTGGTGAGCTTGGAAGGATTGGTCTGGCCATCGCCGGCAGCAATTCAGATTATGTATATGCGCTGGTAGAGTCTGAGAAAAATGCCATCTACCGTTCCACTGATGGGGGATATGCCTGGGAGAAGCGGGGTGATAAGAACATAGGGAACAGGCCATTTTACTATGCAGATATCTATGTTGATCCGGCCAATGAAAACCGGCTATACAGCCTCTACAGCCAGGTCAACATCAGTGAGGATGGAGGGAGATCCTTCTCTACACTGATCGAATACAACATTCACCTGGACCACCATGCATGGTGGATCCATCCTGACGATCCCTCTTTTATGATCGATGGAAATGACGGCGGACTGGCCATTACCTTCGACAGGGGGAAGAACTGGCGCCATGTTACCAACCTGCCCGTATCGCAGTTTTACCACATTGGTGTGGATATGGAGCTTCCTTACAATGTGTACGGGGGGATGCAGGACAACGGTTCATGGAGGGGCCCCGGTTACAGATGGAGTGGTGGCGGGATCATCAATACCTATTGGGATTTCCTGATGGGTGGTGACGGCTTTGATGTGGTACCCCTGCCCGGTGACCCCGAACACTGTTACGCCATGTCCCAGCAGGGCAATGTATACCGTATCAACCTGGAGACCGGGGGAGCGGTGGATATTAAACCGGCGAAAACCGGGGAAGATCCATTACGCTTCCACTGGAATGCGGCCATTGCGCAGGATCCTTTCGATGCAAACACCCTCTATTTCGGGAGTCAGTTTGTTCACAAGAGTGGTGACCGGGGCGATTCCTGGCGGACCATCTCCCCCGACCTGACCACCAACGATACCAGCAAGCAGAAGTACAGCGAGAGTGGCGGGTTGACGTACGATGTGACGGGTGCCGAGAACCATACATGCCTCCTTGTTATCGCTCCGAGCCCAGTGAAGCAGGGTGTGATCTGGGTGGGAACAGATGATGGGAATCTCCAGTTGACCACCGATGGGGGATCCCATTGGACCAACTGCTCCCCGCGGATAAAAGGAGTGCCTGAAGGGGCATGGATTCCGCAGATCGTGCCCTCTTCAAAAAATCCGGGAGAGGCCCATGTGGTGGTGAACAACTACCGGCTCAATGATTATGCACCCTACCTGTTTCATACTGTAGATTATGGGAAAAAATGGGAGAGGGTGGTCGATGAAACGGATGTTCCGGGATACGTGCTCTCCTTTGTGCAGGATCCTGAAGAGTCGCGTCTGCAGTTCCTGGGGACTGAACAGGGGCTCTATGTGACCATCGACGGGGGCGAACAGTGGACTAAATGGACCAATGGTTACCCTACTGTTCCCACCATGGACATGGTGATACATCCCCGTGAGCAGGATCTGGTGATCGGTACATTTGGCCGTTCAGCCTATGTTATTGATGACATCAAACCCCTCAGGGCACTGGCCGGGGAATACGCGAAAATCACATCCGCAACGGTACATGCAGTGGAGCCACCGGTGGCCTACCTGGCTGAAACCCGCAATGCTCCTGGTTACTACTTTACCGGAGACTCCTATTTTGAAGGCGAGAACCGAACCATGGGGGCGAGGATCAGCTATTTTGTGGAGGTTGAAGAGAAGGGGAAAGAGGAGAAGGAGGAGAAGAGGGACAGTGTGACCATCCAGATACTTGATAAGGAGATGAACCTGGTTCGCACCCTGAAGCAGGTGCCGGAAAACGGGTTAAACAGGGCCGTCTGGTGGTTGGACCGGAAGGGTGTCAGGCCCGATTTCAGTGAGTCTGTCGGGAAATCAAAAGAAAAAGGCCAGGTTGAGCCGGGAGGTGGGGGATATGTCCTCCCGGGCTGGTACCATGTGAAGATCGCATTCAAGGGGGACACTGCAACAACCTCCATCCATGTGGAGGCCGATCCAAGGACTCCCTATGACCTGGCAGGCATGGAGGCCAAACAGGAGAAGGTGGATCAGCTGTTGGATAAACTGGAACAGCTCAGTGCAGGACTCTCAAAGATCAGGGATTGCAAGGCGGATCTCCAGGTTGTGAATAAGCTGGCAGGAGAGGAGCCGTCTCCTTCGTTGAAAGAGGCCACTGAGATTGTGAGGAAGCGACTGGATGAGCTGTCAGTCAGGCTGTTCAAAGATGAATCCGTCCAGGGAATTTATAAACCGTCGGATGCACTGTATGAGCAACTTTCGGGTATATGGTATATTTTGATGTCAAATAGACCCCTTACTGAGAATCAGTTGCAGAAGCATGAACAATACATTTCAGTTGCAGATGGTGCCATCGGGGAGATCAATCTTTTCCTGGCGTCGGAATGGGCTCTGTTTAAGGAGGCCGTGGAGAAGGAGAGCCTCTCCCTGTTCAGGGATTAGG
>JBDLIQ010000052.1:0-26628 GCA_039714775.1 Bacteroidota bacterium | reverse complement strand
ATGCTTGAAAAATTAAAGGAAGAAGTTTGTGAAGCCAACCTCGAACTTGTTAAACACGGTCTGGTGGTTTTTACCTGGGGTAATGTTAGCGGGATCGACAGGGAAACCAATCTGGTGGTAATAAAACCGAGCGGGGTCTCCTACGATAAGATGAAACCCTCTGATATGGTTGTTGTTAATCTGAACGGCAAAGTGATAGAAGGAGGGTTAAAACCCTCAAGCGACAGCCCGACACACCTGGTGTTGTATCGACAGTTTCCCAATATTGGCGGAGTGGTACATACCCATTCCGAATGGGCAACCAGCTGGGCACAGGCAGGCAGGAGTATTCCTGTTCTGGGCACGACACATGCCGACTATTTCTACAAAGCGATCCCCTGTACGCGCAAAATGGAGAAGGCAGAAATAGAGGGTGATTATGAAGAGGAGACCGGTAATGTAATTATAGAAAGTTTTATAAACCTGGATTACCAACAGGTTCCGGGGGTACTTGTCAATAACCACGGGCCATTTACCTGGGGCAAAAATGCAGATGATGCACTGCACAACGCTGTTGTTCTGGAAGAGGTGGCAAAAATGGCTCTGCGCAGTTTACAATTGAACCCGGAAGCAAATATGTCACAGACGCTCATTGCTAAACACTTTCTGCGCAAACATGGGAAAGATGCCTATTATGGACAATAACCATCGTCATGTCTGTTTTAGAAACAATCCGGTCAAAATAGTAAGTTTAGGTCTTTTTATAACCCTCATTTTCTTCTCAAACAGTTTTGCTCAAACCATCCGGTGGCTCCCGGTCAATCCCCAGAAACAGGTAGAGGGTACCTGGGGATTTAAAAACGAGGGCACCACAGAGACCCATTGGCAGGCAACTGTCGTAAATCCGGTCTTTGCCAGTATCACCATCTCTTCACTGGATATTGATGTGGGGCAACAGGAGTATCTATATATAAAAATGGCCTCCACCGACAGGGATTATCTGCGGTTCTTATATTCCAGGGGTGAAAATGGTCCGTTTTACAGCAAGTCGGGTTTTAAAACCTCTGTGCTAAACAGGGATGAAAACTGGAGCATCTATCGCATTAAGATCCAGGATATTCCTTTCCAGGATGAGACAGTGGGTTCATTGCGCATTTTTATGCCGGGCCATGCAAAAGCGGATATGGTTCGCTTTGCTGCAATTGGTGTTTCATCAGAACAGGTTGACAGGGATGGGGAGATCACTGTTACCGAACTGACAACTAACGGCGGCCTGGAAGCATATAACCGAACAGCTACCTGGCTGGATACAGGTGAGGAGATCGACCACACCCTGCAGATTGAAACACATAACCGGATGGCTGCCTGGCAGGATGCCATGATCGCGACCAATGATGCCCAGCCCAACAGTCTGTTAATGACCTATGTAAAGGATCAGTATCATAACTCAACCCACCAGTATATACTGGCGAAGATCGTACCGGGTATCCGGTCAGGAGATGACACCTTATGGATTGACCAGTCACGGGAGGTTGTTGTGGAGGATGTTCCGGGAGGGGTAAAAGCTGAATTCACAATGGGCAGCGTGAAAGTCACATCTGAAATAACCGCCCTGATGATTGGCCGGGAGGATACTACGGCATGGAGTGGAGCGGCCGTTTACTCTATTAAAACAGAGCCAACTACACCGCTAATTCTCAGGTGTGTCAGTGGCGGCGACGTATGGCAGCATATGCTTGATGATCAGAAGTGGGCATGGGACAGCCATGTCGATTTTGAGAATGGCCGGGTGAGGGTCAAGGATGATTTTGCACTCCTCAGTAACAGCAGTCATCCTCTAACCGTGGCTGTAAAGACTGCGGGTAAAATAGCTAAAAAACAGGGTGGTAACAGATCAGAATACCTGCTTGCCGGGTTTGAATCCGGAGCGGGTCAGCTGCTCCTTGCCTTTGATAAAGAGAAGCAACATGCAATCGATCTGCTTGACACGGATACTAAAAAAGAGCTTGCAAATGTTCAGGACCATTACGATCATCTGTTGGAGAGCAGGATTGTCACTCCCGATACACTGTTGAACAAGGCTTTTGAGACTGCCATCACAACCCTGGAATATACCTGGGCCCGGCCCTACGGATGGGTCGAGGGCATTCACCACTGGATGGCGCTCTGGCACATGCAGCACCTGCCTGCTGCCCTGTGGCTTGGTCAGAATGACAGGGCTGTTTCGTGTCTGATGGAGCATGCCGACAAGCTTATTGATGGTGGTGCCATTCCACACCTCTTCCCGGCAGGGACAAAGCGCCGGACTTTCGGAGGTTCAAACCAGTTCTACTTCTGGCAGATAAGGGAGTTTTATAAGTATACCAATGATGTTGCCACACTGAAACAACTCTCTCCCATACTGGATAATGTACTCGATTATACTTTTCGTGAATACGATCCGGACAACAACCTGCTACTTGCCTGGGGTCTGCAGATAGGCAACCAGGAGGACCTGATCGCCACCCCTTACGATGGCACTGTCCCGACCATCGAAGGGATCAATATGATGTCTGCCAGAAAAATGGTTGCAATGGCATTGGGGGATCAGCAGACCGTAACGGAGATGAACTCCCGGATTGCTATGGCGAAAAACAGGCTGCGCCGGGAGCTCTGGCTCACCGACCTGGGGCGGTTTGCATACTATAAAGATCCAACAGGTGAATTCAGACTTGAAGGGGCATATCAGGCTTATACCTATCCGGTCATATTTAACATAGTGGATCCGCTGGACGGATACACCTCTATCCGCCACCTGCAGGAGAGGCTTACCGGTCCCGATGGAGAGATCTACTGCTCCAACAACTTTCCCGATCACCTGCTCGAAGTATGGGCAACCTGGGGCATGCAGGCTGGTGCTGCCCAGCAGCCATGGGGTGCCTGGGCCCTGGCAAAGATGGGAATGAATAATTACACCTACCGCCCGCTGCATGCGGTGGCAGAGTGGATCAACAATCCGCTTCAGAGAGGTTCCTGGCCCGAAGTTGCCAATGAAAACCGGTTGGGCTATTTCTCTCCTCCGGCAGGTCTGTTCATCCAGTCAACCATTGAGGCGCTGTTCGGATTGCAGATGGACAGGCCGAACAGCTCCCTGACTGTATCGCCATCTTTCCCCGATCACTGGCCTGAGGCATCAATAAATCTTCCTGAATTTTCGGCAGATTTCAGACGCGACGGGGATGCTTTCAGCTATACTGTTACCTCAAAAGAGAAATTAAAACGCCGGATCCACTGGTCCCTGCCGCCGGCTGGCATCGAATACCTTCGGGTAAACGGCAAGGATGTTGATTTTGAAATAATCCCAGCTGTTGGTGGTATCATAATATCGGCCGGAACCGGGGCAACAAAAAAGAGTGTAATAGAGATAAAAGTCACCCCTGTAGATTATTCATTTACCCACAGCGCCTCCATCGCCCAGGGTGATCTGCTGGAGCTTGAGGCAAGTGGTGTGGTCATTGAGAAAACTGACGATCGCTGCGGTGTCTTGTCAGAACTCAGTATCAAGGATCACCATACTCTTTCGGCACAAATAAAAGATGGCCTGCTGGACAGATACCTTCACTATGGGAAACTGGGGCAACTAAACTTCGCCCGAAGAACGTTTTTCGTTTACTGCAGTGCTGAAAACATTCATTTCTGGCATCCGGTCGATCTGACCATTTTACCCCCCTATGAAGTTGCCGGTAGAATTGTTAAGGAGCAACAGAACACAGAGGTTGAACTGCATATCAGGAATAACAGAAACAGACATCTTCAGACAAGCGCTCATTTAGGAGCTTGTCAGACGCAGTTGCCGTTCAATATTGATATGGCACCCCGATCAGAGCTTCATACCAGTCTCAGTGTGCCTGATCAGTTAAATGTATTTATCTCTCCGGGTGAGAACAGTGCCACGCTGATACTGGAGCCTGACCGATCGCTCCCTTTCAAGCTTATGGCTGATGGACCTGATTATGAACTATCCGGACAAAACACAACTGAGACTATACAGATCCCCCTGCCCGAAGAATCGCTTGTTGAGGGAAACTACTGGAAAGAGATACGCAGGTACTACACGCATCACTTTCAAAAAGAAAACGCACTTGAAGGTTTTGCCTCAGGCGATGCCACTTTGACTGTAGACCAACTACCAGGGATTGAATTTCACATTGACAATCAGCGCTTTGCGCCTGTGCCTGCCCACTCTGGACATTCCTCCTTTACCCTTGACCTGGAATCGAAATCGTATAAAAAGATCTACCTGCTGGTCTTACCTTTCATAATAAACCATGATCTCTATGCCGAGATCGGTCGCATCGATGTGGAGGTTGAAGAGCCGCATATACATCCTGATATTGGCAAAACGGTGATCTCGAAAACACTCTATTCACCGGGCGATCTGGACTGGTTCGTGCCCCTGAGCTGGATGTACCGGCTGGGAACCGCCGATGCGCCGCGGACTGAACGCCATCAATTGTTACCCATGCTCACCGAAAATGACAGTGATTGGGATCTTGCACAACCTCCCCTGTTTCCTCAACGCAGGTTCTGGACAAATACGGTGGTTGAAGTAGGCGGGGTGACCATGAATGTCATTGAAATTGACCTGGAAAAACCGCAACAGGTTAAATCGTTGACCCTCTCCACCACCGGCACGGATCCTGCCATCGGACTTGTTGCGGTTACTGCAGAAAAATGAAAGGGAAATACAAGATGAAGCAAACTACATGTTTAATAGTCTTGATGCTGTCATTTGCAATAAGTAATGATGCGCTTGGACAGCAAGCCCCCTACAATGGTATTGAGCACACCATTCCTGTCATCAGTACAAAACAGATAAGCGATCCTCCATTTGAACTGGAAGTATCTTTCGAAACAGAACAGCTCCATGCCTATGCCGACCAGTGGGTGGCCACCGATCAATTGGGGCGTATCCTGCCTGATTACAATGATTGTGGCGATTATCGTGAGAACAGGTATGTTGGACTCTTCTATTTCCTCTGGCATGCAGACATTGGGACGCATAACCCAATCGAAACATATCCTGATGTGATTGCCGAGAATCCTGAAAGCCCCCCGTTTAGATTTGGGAATTACTACTGGGGCGAGCTGGAAAACGGATTTTACCATCCGAGCGATCCCTGGGTGCTGCGCCGGAATCTGCAGATGATTGCCAATGCCGGTGTCGATTTTGTTTTTATTGATTTTACCAACGGAGCCCAGGGGTGCAGCTCCATCGATGATTATTTCAATGTTGCCCTCGAGATGTATAATGATGGAATACCTGTTCCGAAAATCGCATTCTTTCTGAACGAAAACCATCACTTGTCAATGAAATGTATATGGGAAAATGTCTATAATCATCCCGAATACGATCCCCTTCTTTTCTATTGGGAAGGAAAACCGCTGATTATGGCCGATTCTGTAAAATGTGCAACACAATGTGCACTGTGTAACGAGCAATCGGTAATAGATTTTTTTACATGGCGAAAAACCTGGGCTTATGGTCCAGATCAATGGAACTTTGTCGACAAATATCCTCAGAACTACTATTCAGTTGATGGAAAAGCTGAGCAAATAGTGGTATCAAAATGCCTTGGATCTCCGAACGGTGCTGACTACCTGAAAACCGGGTCAAGCTACCGGACAGGCTATACCCCGGAATACAACCTCTATTGGCAGACAGACTCAACTCCGTATGGCCTGTTCTTTCAGGAACAATGGACCCGCGCCTTTGAGATCGATCCATCCATCGTCTGCATTACAGGCTGGAATGAACTGGCAGGTGCCCCATGGCCCACAACAGCCTCCTATCCTGTCTTCTTCATGGGAAAAGAGTGGTACGATCCAATCTGGAGATGTGTCGATACCATCAGCTGTATCTCAAAAGATGCCAACGGACACCATATTCCCCACGGATGGGCCACCATTGACCTTCTGAACCAGGAGTTTAGCCGTGATATTGAGCCCATGAAGGGAGGCCATACAGACAGTTACTATTACCAGATGGTTACCAATATCAGGAGATACAAAGGCATGTCGGCTCCGGAGACAATTGGCGGGAGCAGATCCATAACCGTTGATGGTAGTTTTGACGACTGGACAGATGTAAGCCCACTGTTTTCAGATCCCCGTGGCGATGTAATGAACCGTGACTTTCTGGATGCGGTTGATAATGCCCGATACACCCATCAAACCGCCCGGAATGATATTGTTAGTTCACGGGTGACCCGGGATGGCGAGCACCTCTACTTCTATGTAAAGACAGACCAGGCAATCACGGACCACACAGATCCCAACTGGATGTTGCTGTTCATAGATGCCGACCGGAAAAAGGGCTCCGGGTGGGAAGGATATGATTATGTGGTGAACCACACTGTCACATCCCCGGGTGTAAGCACAGTAAAAAAATGGAACGGACTGGAGTGGATCGATGAAATGGCTGTCACCTTTGCAGTAAATGGTAATGAGATGGAGATCAGTATCCCCCGAAGCAGTTTGAATATGGAATCAGGGACCCCCGAATTCTATTTTCACTGGGCCGATAATCCGCAGCATCTTGACGATATCTCTTCATTCTTTACCGATGGTGAATCGGCCCCTGATCGCAGGTTTAACTATAACTACAGCACTTCGCAGGTCATCATAGAGAAACAATCCCCATTTATGGAATTAACCATTCCGGGGGTCATTGAGTTTGAAGATTTTGATAACGGAGGACTCGATGTGGCCTATAAAGATGCCGATATTGAGAACCTGGGCGGACAATACAGAACCGGTGAGGGTGTGGATATTGCCGAGATCAGCGGTGGAGGGTACATGGTTGAGAGTATCTATCCCGGTGAATGGATGGAGTATACCACATCGGTGAATGCCATTGGATGGTTCACATGCACCATCACCTACGCATCGGATGCGGCAGACAACGGGATCATCCTCTATGTGGATGGAAAAGATCAAACAGGAATCATCACACTTCCCTCCACCGGATCGCCGGAGACCTTCTCTGTCACAGAGATCCCAATCCGGCTTAACGCCGGCACACATCTGTTGAAGTTCCATGTGGAGCGTGCCGGCGGGAGACTCTGGCTCGACAGGATGACATTTACCGAATCGGATGTTGTCTATCCGGGCGATGGTGAGGGGCTGATAAAGAGTCTTTGGAACGGTGCTCCAGGAGGAAGGGGATGGTTCAAAGATTCGCTTTGCAGTGAAACCGACCCTGTCATTGACGAAGCCTGGGGCGAGGAATCCCCCGGTTGCGGTACCAATAAGGACTTCTGGAATGCAAGATGGCAGGGAGAGATAGAAGCTTTTTTTAGCGAAGAGTATACATTTTACCTGACTGTTAACGATATGGGAAGGGTTTGGATAAACAACCAGCTTATTATTGATGCCTGGAGTGGTGCGGCATCAGGAAAAACGCATTCGGGAACCGTTGCGCTGACAGCCGGAGAGAAAGTCAATATTATCGTTGAATATGCTAATTTGACGGGTGATGGCTATGCGAAACTTGAATGGGAAAGTTCCAGTAACCCATTGGAAGTTATCCCCCAAAGTCAACTATTTCCAAAAGTTATTACCGACATTTCAGAGACTGTTTGGAATGAACCGGTAATCTATCCAAACCCATGTAACGGGTCTTTCAGAATAATGAACAGTACAGGTTTATCTGATATTAGAATCTATTCTGTATCAGGAACCCTGCTGCATCAGGAACGGATAGACCGGAACGACATGATCCACACCCATCTTCAACCGGGTCTCTATCTGCTGGAGATAAATAACACCCGCAACCAGGCAATCAAACTGATTATTGAAAATTAATCATATCAAATATCAATAAGTTCCAAATATCATTTGTTTATCGGAACTTATTTCGACAATTACTTCTAAATCACAATTAAGTTCCGTAAATTAGTCCCATAAACTAAAAAGCATATCGGCTTTTTTAATGATGAAGATTGGATACGCCAGATTATCAGATGTAAATCAAGACTCGCAGCTACAGGTTGACGAATTGAAATATTCCGGATGCGAAAGAATTTTCATGGACAAACCAGGCGAATTTGATGTCAGGTCTGAACTGGAAAAGATGATTGGCAACTTGCAAGAGGGTGACATCGTAGTTGTTTGTAAGTTAGACAGGATCGGGAAATCGCTCAAAGATTTAATTGGTCTCCTTGATTCATTCAGAAGCAGGAGTATTGAATTTGTCAGTCTAGAAGATCATATAGATACCACAGTTGATAAAGGATGTTTCTATGAAATGATGGTCGCACTATCTGAATTCGAAAGCAGAACCAGTAGTGAAAAAATTATGAAAGGCCTAACCAATGCAAGAAAAAAAGGCAGAAAAGGTGGTCGGCCTAAAGGTTTATCAGATGAAGCATTGGAAATTGCCAGGGAGGCAAGAGCATTATACAGAATTGGGAAAATGCCGGTTGGAGATATTATCGGACAACTTGGGATCGGAAAGACTACGTTGTACAGATATCTTCGTGATATTGATGAGGACCTGATACAGAAGAGAGGAAGTAGAATCAGGGAATCAGATAAAAATAAAGAGAAAAAAATACTCCGTAGAGAACTATTTAACAAACTCGTTGAATCAAAAGCATTTTGGTCATATTCGAATGTGAATTATGAAGGGATTTCTGATGAAATGCTGATTCAGAAGGTGATGATAAATCTGGATATTAATGACATCAAAAAATTATTTATTCTCTATAATAAAAATCAAGTTCGAAAGGTATGGAAAGATAAGCTGGTTATGCAGGATCCTCATTACCGAAGTCTAAACTTGTTGATTGCTAAACTCTTTTTTGATATTCAAAAACCTGAAGCATATATTAAGAGACAAAAAAGAGAATATTTAAAATCTATATCGGCATAATGGATGGAATAAATCATACTGTAGAAGATGTCCTGAGATCTCTTTCCGGCAGCACTCTAATGAAGGACTTTTGTCTTGTTGGAGGTACTGCTCTGGCGATTCAGATTAATAAAAGGATAAGTGAGGATCTGGATTTTTGTGTTTGGCAGGACCGTGTTGGTAAGAATGTGTATGAAATAAAATGGGCGAAAATCGAAGAAGTACTTGAATCGGAGTTTTCATCAGTTAGAAGGGATTTAATAGACTTGCAGCATGTGAATTTTATTGTCAATGATGTGAAGCTTACATTTTTTGTTCGCGAGAATGTGAATTCAAATGTAATACAATCAATACCGCTGATCAATGATATAGAGTGTGCTAATGTTGAATCAATAGGTGTCATGAAACTCGAATTACTGCAACGAAGAAATCTTTACAGGGATTATTATGACATTTATTCGATTCTTCAACAGGGTTACAATATTGAAAAGCTACTGAGTAATGCCATCGAATATTCAAAGGATAAACTGAAAGCTAAGAGTGTTCTCAGTATATTGGCAAATGCTGAGAGATTCCGTAAAGAGAACGAATTTGAGCTGTTAAACCCTGATTATGAGGTCACCTCAGATGAAATCCGCGACTATATTATTGACAGTTATAAAAAGATAATTGGCTAGGAGCATATGAAACGAGAGTTACATTATAATGGGATCAACAGACTTACCGTATTTGCCATGGTTCTGTTGTTGGGAACACAATCCCTATTGGCTCAAAATAGCCTTCAGCCCAGGTATAAGCGGGCAGCATGGGAAGGTGAACAAGTCTCCCTGCAAAATGAATCGATCCGGATCAACCTGTTCAAACGGGTCGATGGCTGGGGATGGGGTGAACTCTATACCGCTGATGGAAAACAGGTGGGGATTCTGGAACACCTGGGTGAGATCATGCTACGCGACCAGGACATCCCGGTCCGCTGTGTAGCCGAGGACTATGAAAAGGTTTCTGATGAGCGGGGAGAAAGCCTGGTATTCAGGGTAAAATCGGTGGTGGCCAGAGATGTGCTGAAAAATACCTCCTTTGACAACTGGATGCGGTATCCGTTCACCGAACCGCCCCTGGTTGGTGAAGTGACTATCACCCTGGACAAAGAAAAACCCATGATCTACCTCACATACCGCCTGAAATCCACCGGGAATTACTACGCTCGCTACATCAGGGGGCCCTGGCTGAAGGTAGGTGAAGCCTCTTTTGGAACCGAAAAGGAGGATGCGATCCTGCCCGGTGTAGAGTGGGCCATTGAGAAGGAGTGGACCAGCGGGACCGACTGGTTCAAGGATCCCTGGGCCATGAGATTTGTCCCCCACCCCAACAAGGTGACCATGCCCATGATGGCCGTAAGCCATGAAGGAACTGCCATCAGCCTCTCCTGGGATCCCTGTCAGGTGGCTACCCGGTGGTTCAACTACCGTCCCCACGTTCCCCAACCGGTATTTGCCAGTCCCAATTTTATTGACCGAATGAACAACCAGCTCATGGGACTGATGGTACCTGATGCCTCCATCGAAGGACATGAGAACGAGGTGTATGCTGAAATTCCTCTGGAGCTGAAGATCGACCAGGAGATCAATTTTAATGCAGTGATTGACATCACTATTGGAAACAGCGTGGATGCAATGGTCGGGTGGGTCAATCGGAACGGACTCCCGGACCCGGGATCGCCACGCTGGCCCTATGAGGAGACACTGGACCGTATTGCCAACGCCTACAACTCCAACCTCTGGCACGAGGGTGAAGGTTTCGGGATCCACCAGCGAAACAGCAGGGTAACCCCCAATGTGCCTGTATTTCTGGACCGGTATATCGAAGAAAATGGAAAGACAACCCTTGGAAAGGAGTTGGCGGAAAAGGTGGAGTGGTCGAGGAAGAGGATGGTTACAAAAGGCGATCCGGAAGTTATTGAGAAAGCTATCAGGAAACAGGGGGAAGCACTGCTCAAGCTCCAGCGGGATGACGGATCGTTTGTTTTCGATCCGGAAGGCAGACACTGGAAAAAAGATGATTTCATGGTGGCCACCTCCTTTATTGAATCCATGGGCTATGCCGGCGATACAGCACTGGAGATCATCATGCTACCTGCCATTGGCTTGCTCGACGCAGGAAGAGAAACAGGCGATGCGGCATTTACCCGCGCGGCACAGAAGGCATTTGAGTATTGCATGCACATGACCAGACCCGAAGCGGGCGATTACTGGGAGACGCCCATCCATGCTGCCAACCTGCTGGCTGCGGGGCATGCAGCCATAGGGTATTATGAAGCCTTCCTTGAGTTCGGGGATGAGAGATACAGGGAGAAGGCTATTTACTGGATCCGTACCATGCTGGCATTTGCACATATGTGGGAGCCAGGGGGAATGCCGATGCTTTACAATACAAAACCGGTGTTGAGTTCCAGCGACTGGTACTTCGCCAACTGGGTGAGGGATCATGTCCAGTGGGAAGTGCTGAGGGTCTTTAACGAATCTGCATCACGTGGAATCCACTGGGGAGATATTGATCCCGAAATTGACTGGGACCGGTTCCAGGAGGGGGTCACCCAGGCTGCCATCCGGTGGATGATCGTACATACAGAGGATACCTGGAGGCCCCACAACCTGCCCGATACCTGGGAAGGTTATAAGAGAGGAGATTACGATTATTGCTACCCCGATACCCACAACAGCACCACCGGCATGTACGGGGGAATGTTTATTCCTCCCGATCCCATTGCCACCAATATCTATTACATCCTTGACAGAAAAGGAAACTAACAATGATGACTTAATTCAGCGAATAAAAATGAAGAAAAGAAAAACAATAGAGGCGGTACTGTTTGATATGGATGGTGTGCTGGTTGATTCAGAAAGCTATATCCGCCAGGCCGGTATTGAGATGTTCCGGGAAAAAGGGTACGAGGTATCAGCAGAAGATTTTATGCCCTTCACCGGCATGGGTGAGAACAGGTACCTGGGAGGGGTGGCCGAGAAGCATAGCATCCCTTTTGAACTTGAAACAGACAAGGCACGCACTTATGAGATATACGGAGAGCTGGTGAAGGGAAGACTGGATGCACTTGACGGTGTGTTTAGCTTTATTAAAAAGTGCCAGGAACAGGGCCTGAAGCTGGCAGTTGCCTCCAGTGCCGACCCGGTAAAGGTCCAGATCAACCTGGAGGAGATGGGTATTGAAAGGGAGACTTTCCATGCCATTGTCACCGGTCTGGACATAGAACATAAAAAACCGGCTCCCGATATCTTTCTGAAAGCTGCAGAGATGGTGGGCGTTGACCCGGAGTGCTGCCTGGTGGTGGAAGATGCCATAAGTGGTGTGGCGGCAGGAAAAGCGGCAGGTGCCAGGGTGCTGGGTCTCACCACATCATTCTCTCCTGAAGAGCTGGCCGCGGCAGACTGGATCACCGTCACCCTGGCTACAGCAGGTGATGAGGTACTGGAGTGGTAACCTCCCGGTATTTTGCCAAACCTATGATTTGGCCACCTTCCTGCGGTAATTTTCCACCTCCCAGTTGTCGATAAAACTGACCTGCTCGTTGGTCATGGGACTGGGACCCCCAAACTGCTCCGACAGGTAGGCGATTTTCATCATGTCTGTAAAGACCTCCTTCACGGTCGCTATGGATTTTTCGCTCTCCTCCACAACGATTAAACCCTCCTTCTCCTCCATGATCACTTTTGGATAATACCCATGTTGGGTTTCAAAACTACTGATCCTGTCCTCGATGGCAGCCTCCTCCAGTCCCTGTTCCAGGAAAAGGTAGTTGGATTTGCAATAGACGATGATATCGGGTGTAAAGGGCTTGCTCAGAACCCGGAACACCCCCTCTGAAGCCGAATAGTGGTTGCAGAGCGGACCTGAAAAGGCTTCGGTCATCAGGTTCCTTCCTTCGAAGATCCTGGCCACGGCAGCGGCTGTATCAGAGTGCCGGCTGTTTTCACTGCCACCGGGCAGGGTGACCGCCATCCCCTCCCCTATCTTACCCATAATGTAGTCGTAAAGGGTCTGGACTTCACGACCTGTATCTGCACCCACAAAGATCCCGTGGTTCTGGAGAAAGATGATCCTGGGCGAGCGGTTGAACTCCTGCTGGTAGGCAACAACCTTCTCCTGCAACTTTTTAAAGAGGATGTAACCCGGATCTGTGTACTCCATATAGAGGGCTTCGGTCCCGAACCGGTCCTCAATCTCCTCCCTTGCATTCTTTGCACACATCAGTGCATTGACCAGTGTGGGGTGTGTGTGTACAATGTAAGCATACCCGATCAGGTTGTGCAGCGATGTTTCGACCGATGGCCTCAGGTGTTCGGGTTCTATGATCGCCCTTTTCAGATCCTGCTTCACCTCCTCTTCCCGGGCCGCTGCATCTTCAGGATAGGTTTTATCCTCCATCAGGGAGAGGTGCTCCCTGGACATCACCACAAATCCATCCTGGTCAATGGTTCCCAGCGAAACCCCGCTCGCTTTAACATAGAGTTTTTCATCGTCCTTATAGGAGGTGTTTCCGCCTCCGGCAATTACATAATCCGAATTGTTCCCGTAATAGCGGGAGATCTCCACGAGGGATTCCAGTTTTGTCATTTATTAAGTTTTTTAATGGTGGCTTGATTGTCAAGCCTTATGCACAATAAAGGTAACCTGTTCAAGGGCAGGAGTCAATGTATTTTTTGGGCCTTGTTTTGCATGTTTTGGGATCATTTCACAGGACACCAGTACAGAAACCCCGTATGACACAACGTATCCTGTTAATGTCTTC
Organism: Bacteroidota bacterium; assembly: GCA_039714775.1. Classification (GTDB taxonomy): domain Bacteria; phylum Bacteroidota; class Bacteroidia; order Bacteroidales. The sequence continues at coordinate 12,952 of JBDLIQ010000052.1, read as the reverse complement.
AGAAGCGATTTATCGTAAATATTCCTAAATTCGCTCTCATATTTTCAAATTAAATGACAACAAATAAATCACCACAACCATGAAAACAATCAAACTTTTTGTAACAATGCTTCTCGGAACACTGCTTATGGCGTGCAATCCGGCAGAAAAAAAACAGGCAGGCAACTCAGGAGGAGAGGCAGCAGTAACGACTGAAGATCTGGCCATGAATACCCTCACCCTACAGGAGAAGAGCGAAGGGTGGGATCTGCTGTTCGACGGAGAGACCACCACGGGATGGAAAAACTACAACGGGGATACCGTTACAGGATGGATCATTGATGAGGGTTGCCTGGTGGGACTGGGCCTCGGGGGTGATATCGGTGGCGACATTGTCACAGTCAAAGAGTATGAAAACTTTATCCTGAAATGGGAGTGGAAACTGGGCGCCCACGGAAACAGCGGGGTGATATACCATGTGGTGGAGGATGCAAAGTATACAGCACCCTATGAAACCGGACCCGAGTACCAGCTGATCGAGGATGATGATTTCAGGGACCACGGGGAGCCCTATCCGCTTGAGGAGTGGCAGAAGACTGCTGCAGATTATGCCATGTACCTGCCCAATGATCAGAAGCAGGTGAATGTCAGGGAGTGGAACAGTTCAAAAATTGTTTTTACTCCTGAGAAGGTCGAATATTGGTTGAACGGAAAGAAGGTTCTGGAATTTGTACCCTGGAGTGATGACTGGAATGAAAGACGAAACAGCGGGAAGTGGGATGCCTATCCCGATTACGGACTGACGAAAACGGGCAAGCTCTGCCTTCAGGACCACGGCAGCAAGGTGTGGTTCCGCAACATCAAAATCAAGGAGTTGTAATAGGCAATCCGGGCCCTGATCGGGCTAAGGCCATGGTCATGAGAAATCGATCATCGCCTTCATCACGCCATCCCGGTAGCCGGCCACCAGGTCAAATGCCTCTCTGGTATCTTCAAAGCTGAACCGGTGGGTAACCATGGCCTCCACCTCGAGCTCCCCGCGCTCCATCATATCCAGTGCAGGCTGAACCGCCTCATTCTGCCTGCGGACATTCTGGATGGTCAGCTCCTTGTGTCGTAATTTATCCACCGGGAATGACCACCGGTCAAACTCCGGGATCCCGATGACCATCAGCTTCCCACCCGGTTTGAGCAGATCCACTGCGTTATCAATGGCATCCTGCTCACCGCAGCACTCAAATACCACATCCAGCAGTTCGGGGACCTCCTCTGAAATCTTCGAGACCACATCCTCCCGATTGGGATTGGCTGTCAGTTTTGCCCCGCTCTCTGAGGCGATCTGCAGACGCTCATCGATCTTATCAGTCACATAGACAGCCTCTGCCCCCATGGCCAGTGCAGGCAGCAACACGCTCATCCCGATGGGACCGAAACCGAGGATCCCCACCTTTGCACCCTTCATGGGGATCGATTGTCTGACCGCGTAAACCCCGATGGCCAACGGCTCCGATATGGCCGCCTGATCGTAACTCATGCTATCGGGAATCTTAAAACAGCTGCTCTCGGGCATCACAATGTATTCCGAAAGAGATCCTTCCGCCTGTCCGGGACAGCCCAGGAACTTCAGCTTGCGGCAGGTATGGGGCCGGCCGGCTTTGCACTGATCACACTCCCAGCATGGCATAGCCGGCTCAATGGCGATGCGGTCCCCGGGCCTTACCCTGGCAACCCCCTTCCCCACTGCTTCCACCTGACCGGCACCTTCGTGGCCCACCGTAAAGGGATACTGAACCACCTGGCTCCCAATCTTTCCTGAAACATAGTAGTGGATATCGGAGCCACATACACCAAGGGTCTTCATGCGGATCAATACATCATGTTCATTCAGGATCCGGGGGGTGGGCACCTCTTTCATCTCCATTTCACGGATCCCCGTTAACATCATCGCCTTCATACGCTTCGCTTTAGTATCTTTTTCAATTTCAGCGTTTTGTTATTAATGATCGGCTTTGCCCAAAATCCAATACTCAGGATATATCCCATGGGGATAAACAGAAAGATCATCCCCGCCTTAAGAGAGGAGATATCACTGATGAACCCGACCAGCAGCTGAACCACGGCACCACCCATAATACCGGTCATCAGAATACCAGCAAAGGAGCCATGATGGCTTTTCACAGAGTTTAAAGCCAGGGAGATGATAATTGGAAACATCATCGAAAGGAAAAAGCCGGAAACCGGAAATGCATACAGTGACAGTTGGGCAGAGCCAAACAGCGCTAAAAGCAGGCTGATCATGGCCAGTACTGTAAACCAGCGCAACACTACCTTGCTGTCCAGTATCTTCAACAGAAGCAGCCCCAGAATGCCCCCGATGGTCATCAATCCCCAAAAATATGCAACCGCACTGGCACCTGTGGTTTCGTTATCAAAACCGTGGTAAGAGTGAAGGTACTTCGACATCCAGTAGGAGATTCCCTGCTCAGTACCCACATAAGCGAAAATACCCAGGAAAAAAAGAATCACATACCGGTTCTTAAACAGCATCAAATAGCTCTCTCTGGTCCCGACTTTCTCATCTTCACTTAGTTCAACCTTCGGAAACTTTGTAATCAGCATCACGATGATCATCAGAAGGGCGATGACAGCAAAAACCCAGTAGACAGATACCCACGACATGGATTGGGGCACCAGTGATGAAAGCAATTCAATCAAAGGCCTGTTGAAAACCCTGTTATCGATATTCACCACAAGGTAGGAGTACATCAGGGGACTGATAAAGGAGGCTGCTCCAAACATCAGCTGTGCCATCACAGATGTAAATGCGTAGTTCTCCTCACCGCCCGACACACGCAACAGTGGATTGATCACAACCTGCAGCATGGCCATTCCTGTTCCGATTGTAAACAGTGAAATCAGAAATACCCTGAAGGTTGGAGAGGAAGCAAATCCCAAAGCACCCGCCATGGCCAGTGCAAAAGCCACCACCAGCATTCTCTTCTCCCCATATCTCTCAACAAGAAATCCCGATGGGATCGACATCACACCATAGGCAATAAAGAATGAGAACGGGAGGAACCCGGCCATGGTCTCTGTAAGATTAAAACCTTCTGAAACACTCTGGTTCAAGGCTCCCAGAATGTTTGTGAAAAATGAAATAACAAAAAAGGTAAGCAGTATCAGTCCAACGATGTAGTAGTTGCGTTTCATGAGAGAACAGGGTGTAATTATGTAAGCAACAAATATAACAAATCAGCGACACCACACCTCATTGGTGATTGGTGAGTGGTGACTGGTGACTGGTGAGTGGTGAGTGGTGAGTGGTGAGTGGTGACTAGTGAGATCGGGGGTGGTAGGTGAGGATCGCATCCCGCAGGTACTCCCGGTCCAGGTGTGTATAGATCTCTGTGGTGATAATCGATTCGTGCCCCAGCATCTCCTGCACAGCCCTCAGGTCGGCACCACCCTCCACAAGGTGGGTAGCAAAGGAGTGGCGAAATGTGTGCGGGCTCACCGTTTTCTTTATCCCTGCAGCCCTGGCCAGCTCTTTGACCACCATAAACATCATCTCCCTGGTAAGCATACGGCCCCGGCGGTTCAGGAACAAAATATCCTCGCTCCCCGGCTGAATCACCTGGGAGTTTCTGTCGGGTATGTAGAGGTCGATCTCCCTGACCGCCTTCCCGCTGATGGGAACCAGCCGCTCCTTGTCCCCTTTCCCGATCACACGAATAAACTCATCCTCCCTGTAGAGGTTACTGATTCTGAGCCCAATCAGCTCACTCACCCTGAGTCCGCAGCTGTACAATACCTCAAGCATCGCCTTGTTGCGCCTGCCCTCGGGTTTGCTCAGGTCAATCTTCGCCAGCATCTTATCAATCTCCTCCGGTGTGAGCACCTCGGGCAGCTTCCTTCCCAGTTTCGGTCCCTCCAGGAGCGCTGTGGGATCCTTCTCAATGCGGTCATCAAGCAGCAGGAAGCGGTAGAAGGCTTTCAGCCCGGAGAGGATCCTTGCCTGGGTCCGGGCCGATAATTCAAGGTCATTGATCCAAATCAGAAAGCGGTGCAGGTGCTCATACTCAACTGCTTCAGGCCCCTCCTTCACCTGGTTATCTTCCAGAAACTGCATCAACTTTTGGATATCAGCAAGGTAGGCTTTGACAGAGTTTTCGGAGAGCCCCTTCTCCAGTTTGAGAAAACCTTTAAAATCATTTATGGTGGAGGACCAGTCCATCTAGCCTGAATAGTTTATACTAAAACGGATATCTTTCAATCATCAGCACCAGTGAGATCCCCAGACCGGCTCCGGAGAGCAGCACATGCCACTCCCTGCGGGAATAGTTCAGGAGCTCCACCACCACCATGGTAAGCAGCATGATGATCACTACAATAATAACCTGACCCGCCTCAATGCCCAGGTTAAATGAGAAGAGGGGAAGCACCAGCCCCTTCTCGCTCCCCAGCAGGCTGCGCAGGTAGTTTGAAAAGCCCAGTCCGTGGATCAGGCCAAAAAAGAGCGCAGCCAAATATTTCAGTGAGTGGAGCAGGGTCGACTCATGCTGCTTTCCATAGAGCAGATTGGCCAGGGCTGTCAGAAAAATGGTCAGTGGGATCAGGAACTCAATGAGCCCTGTATTGATGCGCACCAGGTTCAGGGTGGCCAGTGCAAGTGTAAGGGAGTGTCCGATGGTAAAAGCGGTTACGAGAACCAGGACCCGTCTCCAGGATTTAAAGCTGTAAACTACACAGAGTGTCAGGATAAAAAGGATGTGGTCATACCCTTTCAGGTCAGCAATGTGCTGCAGACCCAGAGTAAAATAGAGTTCAAATAGAGACATGGTACAACGAAAGCATCAGAAGTTTATGTAATTTTGGATCCATGAAGCCGATGATCATTCTTATAGCATTGCTCCTCTGGACACGCCCTGCCGATGCCCATCCGCTTCATCTTTCCATTACGAATATAACATATGAAAACGGAAAGCTGGCCGTAAGTATGAAAACATTCCGGGATGACTGGGAGACTGCCTATTTTCACTACCACAGTCAGCCGGTCGATCTCCTGGATCCGTCAGAGCGGGAAAAACCATGGTTTGGTGAGTACCTTGAGAGCTGTTTCACCATCTCGGCCGGGAAAGAGAGAGAGCCGTTCAGTATGGTGGTTGACACCATCATGTTTGATGAAGAATCGATGGTCATTGAGATGGAAGCAACGGTGCCGGATCGGTTAAAATCTTTGTACATTTACAACGCCCTGCTCGTTGATATCTGGCCCGACCAGACAAATCTCGTAATTTTCGGGTCTGATGAGAGGGAAACTGGTATAAAATTTGATGTGAAAAAACGTGATGAGGTTGTGTTGGTGAAGTGACAGGATGAAGAGAAACTTGCTCCCCATATTATTGCTGCTGTACATGGCGCTCCCCGTCCGGGGTACACATAACAGGGCTGGCGAAATTACCCTGACACGGGTGGATAAACTGACCTATGAGATCACCATCACCACATTCACCTATACCCTGAGTCAGGCCGACAGAGACAGGCTCGAGGTGCGGTGGGGTGATAATACATACTCGTACGCCAACCGGATGGAGATCACCCAATTACCACACTATTATCAGAAGAACGTATACATCACACAGCACACCTACCCCGGACCCGGAGTATACGAGATCGTGGTACAGGACCCCAACCGGAACCAGGGTGTGAAAAACATTCCCAACTCGGTAAATGTGATTTTTTCCATCAAAACCACCATCCTGATCAACCCGGCACTCGGTGACAACTCCACCCCCGTTCTGCTGAATCCACCCATCGACAGGGCAGGTTATCACCAGATTTTCATCCACAACCCTGCGGCCTATGATCCCGATGGTGACAGCATCTCCTACAAGCTGACCGTATGTACCGAGCAGGACGGAAAGCCCATCGAAGGTTATCAATTGCCACCTTACAATGATACCCTCTATGTGAATCCTTACACAGGCGACCTTACGTGGATCACCCCCTCCGATACGGGGATCTTTAACATCGCCATGGATGTTGAAGAGTGGCGGTCTGGGGTCAAAATCGGCAACATTGTCAGGGACATGCAGATCGAGGTCTTTGATACCGACAACCATCCACCCGTGCAGAATGATCCCGGGAACTTCTGCGTGCAGGCCGGTTCACAAATCGCGTTTGATGTGATTGCCACAGACGTGGACAGCGATTCCATCAGGCAATGGGCTACCGGAGGTCCTTTTGTGATCGATTCGGACCCGGCCACCTATCTGTTGGATTCAGCAACTGCCACCATCGGATACAGCCGCTCCAGGTTCAGTTGGAAAACCAACTGTTCACATGTAAGAAAACAGTACTATACAACTGTATTTAAAGCGGAGGACAGCAACCCGGAGACACCCCTGGTGGATATCAGGAATGTCAACATCAAGGTGCTGGGAGCTGCACCAGGCATGCCCTCCCTGATCCCGGGAAGCAATTCGGTGACTGTGACCTGGCCCGTAGACACCTGCTTGTCGGTAAGGAGCTACAATGTCTATCGAAAAACCGGACCTGCAGGATACCTCCCCGATACCTGCACTGGCGGGATCCCCTCCTCCACAGGTTATGAACTGGTTGGACAGACCGGCAACAGGAGCGACACACTCTTCGTGGATGATAACCGTGGTGCGGGTCTCGTCCAGGGCAACGAATACTGTTACCTGATCGTTTCGGTCTATCCCGATGGTGCCCTGAGCTTCCCCTCTCAGGAAGCCTGCACTCCCCTTGTGGAGGGAGCCCCATCAATCCTGGAGGTCAGTGTCCTGGAGCATTCCGGGAGCGGGACCATCCGGCTGTCATGGGCCCGGCCCAAAAACCTGGATACAATTCCGGGTCCGTACCAGTACATCATCTATCGCTCCCCTGACCTGCTGGGCCAATCCATGTCGGAGGTGGGCTCCTTTGTCCCCGCCACACTGGACGATACCGTATGGAACGACAGTGAGGTAAATACCCTGGAATACCCCTGGTCCTACAGCATCGAACTTTACAGCAATGCCACCGGCAACCCAATCCTTATTGGCAATCCCGAATCAGCCTCATCACTCTACCCAAAACTAACAGGTACAGACAACCGGGTGGAGATTAAAATGATGAAGAATGTTCCGTGGATCAACTATGATTACACAGTTTACCGGCTCAATAACCTCACCCTGGCATATGATTCCATCGGTTTTACTACCCAGGACCACTATGTGGATGAAGGGCTCACCAACGGGGTGGAGTACTGCTATCGCATAGAAAGTTCAGGATGGAGAATCCTTGACGAAGGGCTCTATGAAAACATCAACTTCAGTCACACAGAATGTGCCGTACCTGTTGACTCCATCCCCCCCTGTCCCCCGGGACTTAAAGGCTACTCCACCTGTGATGAAGGGTACAACCACCTGGCCTGGAAATACACAGATGATCCGCCCTGTGCTGAGGATGTGATTGGCTACAAACTCTGGTACAGTCCCACCACTGCGGCCACACCGGTGGAGATAGCGCAGTTTACAGACAGGTATGATACAGCATACAACCATTTTCCGGAGACCTCTCTCACCGGGTGCTACTATGTGACCGCAAGCGATTCGGCCGGCAATGAGTCGACTTCCTCTGTCAGACTCTGCCTGGATGAGTGTTCCAATTACATACTGCCAAACGTCTTCTCACCCAATAATGACGAACGGAACGATCTCTACAGGCCCATGCGCACATCATACGTGGAGAAGGTGGATATGAAAATCTTTAACAGGTGGGGGATCCTGGTCTTTGAAACAGAGGATCCGGACATCAACTGGGATGGTAAGATTACCGGCACCGACAGGCTGGTGGCACCGGGGGTCTATTACTATATTTGTGATGTGTACGAACAGAGGCTTTCGGGCATCGAGGTAACTGCACTGACCGGTTTTATCTATGTCTTTTCGGGCGATGAAAATGACCCGCCCACCATTGAAACAAAATAGAATCTGACAAACATGTCAATGTCACTTTATGGAAAGAGCCAAAATAATGCAATGAAGATGAGATGGATATTGCTCATATTGATGGGATTCTCCTGGGTCCAGGTCCGGGGACAACAGGACCCCTGGCTGGCCGGACGTGCCATGATGATCAGTGGAGCATATGATTCAGCAGTGCACCAGTTAAACAGGGCCCTTGAACTGAAACAGGGCAATGCAGAGATCCTGTATCAACTGGGAATATGCCACTTCGAGGAGAACAACAATCCGGCTGCCCGGGAGGCATTCTATGAGACCGAAAAGAGACAAAAAGGGAGGGGCAGCCTCTACCTGGCCCGGACCGAAGTGAGGCTGAACCACCCCGAACTGGCATTGAAATACCTGAGGATTCATCTCTCTTCACGCTATAAGGTCCCGGAGAAAGAGATCCTCCTGGATGAGGAGCTCTCCCGCCTGGAAGGAGAGCCCGGGTGGCAGCAGCTATGGAATGAGAAGAGGTGGTACAGCCAGGGGGATATGAAATTCCAGGAGGCACAGTTCATGAAGGCGCATGGTGAAGCACTGGAGGCCATCAACCTGCTCAACAAGCTGGAGAAACAGGGCTATCAGCGCAGCAAGGTGCAGACTGAAAAGGCGGAAGTATACGCCCTGCTTGGCAACACGAAGGCGGCACAGTCCGAATTGCGATCTGCCGTTAAAAGTGATCTGAGGAACCTTGATGCGCTGTATCTCCTGGCATCTTACCAGGTGGAAGAGGGTGATGCGGATGAGGCCCTTTCAGGGCTGAACAGGGTAATCAGGCAGGAACCGGACCGGTTTGAGGCCTACCTCCTGAGGGCAACAGCACGCAGTGAAAATGAGGATCTCTCCGGAGCGCTGGAGGATCTGGAGCTCTACCTGACCTATTTTCCGAACCATCCCGGGGCCTGGTACCAGAAGGGTTTGATACAGCATGCACACGGGAAATACCTGAACGCCATTCAATCCTATAACCGTGCCCTGGAGATGGAGCAGGGAGATGCCCAGTACTATTTTGCCAGGGGGCGAACCTATGCATCGACCGGTACCACGAGGTATGCCGAGAAGGACATGTCGATGGCGCTGGATCTGGATCCATACAACGGGGAGATCTGGTTCGAGAAGGGAAAATTGTCTGACCAGTTGGGCGATAGAATCGGAGCATGTCACTGCTACCGGAGAGCTTACCAGTACGGGATATTTGAAGCCGGAGAGATGATTGAAAAACAGTGCAATTGACTTCTATGGAAAAGAGAGACGAAAAGAAAACCCGGCTTCAGGGCCAGATTCGGGCCGTACGCTCGGGAAACCGCACCACCATCCTGGATGCCATCAAGGAGATCCGGGCCGATAGCAGCATCTCCATTCTTCCGGAACTTTTTGACCTGCTGCTTGACCAGGAGGATGAAGAGATTATCCATGCAACATCTTCTCTACTGAACGATCTGAAATTGAAAGAGGCAGCACAGGTGCTGGTTGGAGCCATCGACGATCCGACTTACAACTCCATCGCAAAGATCCTTGTGGCATCCTGCTGGCAAAACGGGCTCTCCTACGGGGCCTATGCAGAGAGCTTCGCCCGGGTGGCCATTGAGGCCGATTATGAAACAGCCTTTGAGGCATTCACGGTCCTTGAAGAGGCGGTGGGTGAGCTGGAAGAGGAGGAGAGGGCGAAGCTGGTAAAAACGGTTAAACATGGCCTTCTGAAGGCAGATGACCAGAAAAAACTACTCCTCCGCGAACTCATAAAGGTGATCGAAACTTACTAACCACCCCTCACCCCTCACCCCTCACCAATCACCAATCACCATCAATGCATGTTGGAGAAATACTTCATGAATTGGGCACGCTCATAGATCGAAGGATCCTTCAGGTTGCTGTAATTCATTTTTCCCCTGAAGTCAGCCGGTGATTCGTACCGGTTCTTCTCCATCCACTTTTTCATCTCCTCAATCATATCTGAGATATAGTCGATCCCGTTGCGGTAGAGTACAGAGCATACCTGTACCGTGGTGGCACCTGCAAGAATCAGTTTCACTGCGGCCATTCCGCTGTGTACCCCTGTGGAGGCGGCCAGGTCGATCTCCTTCACCTGGGAGGAGACAATCCCGATCCACCGAAGCGGGATCCTCAGATCGGCAGGCGAACTGAGTACCTCGGCAGAGCCAAAGGTAAAATCGTCGGTATTGATATCGGGATGGTAGAACCGGTTGAACAGCACCACCGATGCTGCCCCCCTCAGGTAGAGCTGGTGAACCATCCACGGAATATTGGTGCAGCGGTTCCCCAGCTTCACCATCACCGGCATGGTGGTTTTCTCTTTGACCTTTGTGATCAGGTCAAGGTATGCCTTCTCATACGTCCTGGGATCTTTATCCTTGTCCATGGCCAGGAAGTAGATGTTCAGCTCAAGGGCATCGGCCCCCGCCTCCTGGATCTTATGGGCAAAGTCGGTCCACTCATCCGACTGCACACAGTTGATGCTGGCAATCACAGGGATATCCACCTCCCTCTTGGCCTCTCTGATCAGTGAGAGGTAATCCCCGAGAGAGTTCTCACGGGCGTAGGCCCTCACATAATCATCAGCTTCAGGATAGTCGCTCTCTGCAGAGAGTGCACCCGCTTCGAACATGATCTGCTCCTCAAAAAGCGATTTCAGAACTACTGCTCCGGCACCGGCCCGGGCCATCTGTTTGATCCGGTCAACAGAGCTGGTAAGTCCGCTGCTGGATACAATCAGCGGACTTTTTAATGAGAGTCCGCCATAGGTAGTAGAAAGATCGATCATCCTGGTTGTTTTTCTCAATAGTTCCTTAATCCAAAGATCAGGCTTCCGATCCGTACCATGGTGGTCCCCTCTTCAACTGCCAGCTGGTAGTCGCCCGACATCCCGAAGGAGCGCTGGTCGAAATGGGCCTCTCCCTGGAAAACGGAAGCCTTCATCTCTTCAAATATACGGTTTAGATGTTGAAACTCTGCCCTGATCTGTTCCCTATTTTGGGTATAGGTGGCCATCCCCATCAAGCCGCGAATCCGGATATTCTTCATTTCAGGAAAGGAGTCTGAATTCAGAATCTCAAGGGCCGCCTCCCGGGTGAGCCCGAACTTGGTCTCCTCCTCGGCAATGCGAAGCTGCAGAAGGCAGTCGATCACCCGGTTGTGCTTTGCCGCCTCTTTGTTGATCATCTTCAGCAGCTTCAGGCTGTCCACACCATGGATCATGTGAACAAACGAGGCCATGTACTTCACCTTGTTGGACTGGAGGTGCCCGATCATGTGCCACCGGATGTCTCCGGGAAGGCGCTCCCTTCGGGCCACCAGGTCCTGTACCATGTTTTCACCAAAATCGCGGTGACCGGCCCCGTGGGCCTCAAGGACCATCTCATCGGGCTTTCTCTTCGAAACAGCCACCAGGGTCACCTCTCCCGGCAGCGTCTCCTTCAGGCTCTTCAGATTTTCAACAACTCCCATGCTTCAATATACGACTAATCAAGAGAATGGATCACAAGACCACTCCGGAGTTTAGGCTCAAACCAGGTGGTCTTCGGGGGCATGATCATCCCATTGTCGGCAATATCCATCAGCTGTTTCATCGTTACAGGATAGAGGGCAAAGGCCACCGCCATCTCACCACTGTCCACCCGGTCGCTCAGCTCTTTCAATCCCCGGATCCCTCCCACAAAGTCGATCCGCTTTGATTTCCTCAGGTCTGTGATGTTGAGCAGCGGACCCAGTACCTGTTCCGAAAGAACAGTTACATCGAGACAGCCAATGGGATCATCGTCATTGTAAGTTCCCGGTTTTGCCTGCAGGGAGTACCACGAGCCCTCCAGGTACATGCTGAATTGATGCAACTGAGCCGGCTTGAAGATATCCTTCCCTCTCTTTTCAACCACAAAACCCTCACTTAGCTCCTCCATGAATTCATCCGGCGTAAGTCCGTTCAGGTCCTTCACCACCCGGTTGTAATCGATAATGGTGAGCTGCGAAGCAGGGAAATGGACCGCAAGAAAATAGTTGTACTCCTCCCCTCCATCATGGCCCGGATTGGCACTTCTTCGCTCCTGCCCTACCAGTGCGGCGGCGGCGGTACGGTGGTGACCGTCTGCAACGTACGTACTGGGGATCTCCTGTTCAAAGATCCCTGTGATCCGCTCTATCAGGACAGGGTCTGCGATGACCCAGAAATGGTGTCCGACCCCGTCAGGAGTGGTAAAATCATACTCAGGCTCCCCTGCAACCACCTCATCAACGATGCTATCCAGTCCGGCATGATCCGGGTAGGCAAAAAAGACAGGTTCTGCATTGAAGTTGGTCACCCGGATGTGGTTCATCCTATCCTCCTCCTTGTCGGGCCGGGTCAGTTCATGCTTTTTGATCACATCATTCAGGTAGTCGTCTACAGATGCACAACCGACGATCCCGTACTGTGTCTTGCCAAACATGGTCTGCCCGTATACATAAAGCAGCTCCTCCCTGTCCTGCACAAACCGGCCTTCTGAGATGAGCCGCTGGAGGTTCTCTTTTCCCTTGTTATAGACCTGGTCGGAATAGAGGCTTGTCCCTTCGGGCAGGTCCACTTCGGGCTTAACCACATGGAGGAACGACCATGGATTTCCTTCAACCTCCACCCTGGCTTCGCCGGAATTCAGCACATCATAGGGCCTGGAGGCCACCTCATCCACATTCTCTTTTCCGGGACGAAACCCCCTGAATGCATGTAATCTGGCCATATTCTAGTTAACTTTATAGGTGGTTTCTCCTTTTTCAAGGAAATTAACGATCTGTTTCGCTGCCGCAACACCGGCATTCAGGTTTGCCTCAGCTGTCTGTGCCCCCATCTTCTTGGGTGTAAAGAAGAGCTGGTCACCATAGGTTCCCTCCAGCTCCTCCCTGCAGTCGGGAGCAATATCGGAGAGGTACCTGAAATCGTTGCGCTCTGCAAGTATCTTTTTAAGCCCCTC
>JBDLIQ010000051.1:0-26964 GCA_039714775.1 Bacteroidota bacterium | reverse complement strand
TGAACACAGCGGCCACTGGTTCCAGTGGATCGCTTCCGGAGCGCTGGTGCTGCTTTTGATTAATGGGTATGTTTTAAAATTCGTTGAAAAGCGCAGGTCCGGGAAGGCAATCAAATTGAAAAAGGAGCATATGACAAGACAGATACACACCTTCAGGGTGGAGGGAATGACCTGTAGCCATTGTAAGGCCTCAGTAGAGAATGGTTTGTCTGCATTGTCATCCGTTTCCGGAGCTGTGGCCGATCCCGCTCAGAACCAGGTGGCCATCGAAGCGGAAGGAGTTACCGAAGCGGAGGTAAGGGAGACCGTAGAGGGCCTGGGTTACATATTTAAGGGGAGAACATGACACGATGACCCTGAACGATCTGCATACGGGCGACTCTGCCATCATCACCAGGATCAGGGGGCGGGGTGCATTCCGGAAGAGAATTTCCGAAATGGGATTCATCCGTGGCAAATCGGTGACGGTGCTGAAATCTGCTCCATTGAAGGACCCGGTTGAATACCGGATACTGGACAGCAATGTCTCCCTCCGAAGAAGTGAGGCTGAACTGGTGGAGGTGATTTCAGGAGAGGAGTTGGACACAGGTCCGGTGGCTGCCTCACTGTCCCGCATCTCTGAGCCGAGGCAGCGGGGTCAGGTGGTTCCCCGGCCCGGCAGGATCATCGACGTGGCGCTTGTGGGCAATCCCAACTGTGGAAAAACCACCCTCTTCAACCGGGTATCCCACTCAAGGGAACATGTGGGAAATTATCCTGGTGTAACAGTTGATTCCAAAGAGGCCACTTTCCATCACAGGGGTTATACATTCAGGATCACCGATCTTCCCGGTACCTATTCACTCTCCGATTACTCCAGCGAGGAGCGTTTTGTAAGGGAGCATATTCTGCAAAAGAAACCCGATGTGGTGGTCAATGTGGTGGATGCCAATAACCTTGAGAGAAACCTCTACCTGACCAGTCAGCTAATCGATATGGACATCACCGTAGTGCTGGCACTCAACATGTATGATGACCTGAAGGCAAGGAAAGACAAACTGGATATCGGTCTGTTGAGCCGGATGCTTGGAATCAGGGTGGTTCCTACAGTAAGCCACCGGGGAATGGGGGTTTTCAGGTTGCTGAACCATGTGATCAGGGTGTTTGAAGAGAGGGATCCTGATATAAGGCATATTCATATCAATTACGGGGAGGAGATCGAGAAATCTGTGCTGAAGCTCCAGGATCGGATCCGTGAAAACCCTTCGGTCACTGATAACTACTCTTCCCGTTTCCTCTCACTCAAATTGCTGGAGCGGGATGACAACAGTGCACATATTCTGTCAGACACTCCCAACTTCCATGAGATCAGGGAGCGGGCCGGAGAGGAGATCAACAAGCTGGAGCAACTCTTCAAGGAGGATACAGAAACCCTGGTGACTGATGCCCGTTATGGTTTTGTAACCGGGGCCCTTAAAGAGACCATGAAGAAGGGCAAGTCCAATCCGGTCTTTTCACGCTCCCAGCGCATCGACCGGATCCTTACCCATAAATACCTTGGACTACCATTCTTCCTGGGTTTTCTATGGCTCATGTTCCATGCCACCTTCACACTTGGTAGTTATCCCATGGCCTGGATTGCTTCGGGAGTTGACCTGCTGAGCGGAGTGCTCAGGGCGAACCTTTCAGACAGCATCTTCAGGGACCTGCTTGTGGATGGGATGATCGGGGGTGTGGGCGGTGTGATCGTCTTTCTCCCCAATATCCTGATCCTCTTCTTTTTTATCTCCCTGATGGAGGATACGGGCTACATGGCACGGACCGCTTTTATCATGGATAAGGTGATGCACCTGTTTGGCCTTCACGGGAAATCCTTCATTCCACTGATTATGGGATTCGGGTGCAACGTCCCGGCCATTATGGCCACGCGTACCCTGGAGAACAGGAACGACCGGCTCCTGACCATGTTGATTATCCCCTTTATGTCGTGCAGCGCCCGGCTACCGGTATATGTTCTGATTGCAGGTGCAATCTTCCCTGAGAATGCCGGCAATGTCATCTTCCTGCTCTATATGATTGGGGTGCTCTTTTCGCTGCTGATGTCGATCCTTTTCAAGAACGTTTTTTTCAGGAACAAGGAGGCACCCTTTGTTATGGAGCTGCCCGTATACCGCAATCCCGGCATGCGGATCATTATCCGCCACATGTGGGGGAAGGGAGTCTACTACCTGAAGAAGATGGGTGGTGTGATCCTGGTGGCCTCTGTAGCCATCTGGGCATTGGGGTACTTTCCGAGGAATGTGGAGTATTCAAAGGATTATGATGGCTTGATCGAACTGGAGCAGAAGAGTGAGAACATTACCAGGCTCCAGGTAGAGAAGGAGGCTGAACGCCAGGAACATTCACTTATCGGGAGGCTGGGATTGGCCATTGAACCGGTAATTGCCCCGCTTGGTTTTGACTGGAAGATGGGGATCGCCCTGGTCACAGGCTTTGCAGCCAAAGAGATTGTGGTGAGCACCATGGGTGTGCTCTATCAGGCCAATGAGAATGCACCGCCTGATGAAACCACCTCCCTGCAGTCGAGACTTATGGAGCAGGTCTACACCTCCGGTCCCCGGTCAGGAGAGAGGGTATTCACCCCCCTTGTGGGAATCTCCTTTCTCATCTTTGTTCTTTTCTACCTGCCGTGCATAGCCGTTATTGCTGCTGTGGGAAGGGAGTCGGGCAGCTGGAAGTGGGCCGCATTTGTCCTGTTTTACACCACGGCGCTGGCGTGGCTGGCCAGCTTCGCTGTTTTCCAGGTGGGGAGCCTGCTTAATCTATAATTGAGTTCTCCTTCTCCAGCTTCAACAGCCTTTTTTTTGCCGGCAATCCACCACCATAACCGACAAGTTTTCCATCATTTCCAATAATTCTGTGACAGGGGATGATCAGACCAATAGCGTTTGCTCCATTTGCAGAAGCAACGGCTCTTACCGCTTTTTCATTGCCAATCTCTCTTGCCAGATCAAGATAAGATGCAGTTTCACCATATTTCACTTTAGTTAAAGCATCCCAAACGGCTTTCTGGAAATCGGAACCAACTGTTAAAAGAGGAATGGTAAACGCCTTTCTCTCTCCTTCCAGGTACTGATCAATCTGCTTTTTTGTCTCCTTCAGCACAGCATCCTCTTTTTCGATGTAATCTGCTCCCAACCCCGATTGCACCCTCTTATCAACTGTTTTTCTCATCCTTCTGTACCGAAAATCAAGCAGACAGAGTCTGTTGTCGAAAGAGCCCAGAATCAACTCGCCGATTCTGGTTTTGTGATATTGGATATTGATTTCTTGCATAGGAAATTTAAATATATTGAAATTTTTCCGTCAAACAGGGCCTTCAATGCCTTATTTGTCAAGTAAACTTATTTAGATTAAAATAGATTTCTGTTCTTAAGAATAATAAGGGAAATTGATATCTTCGCCCTCTGTATATAACACAACCAAACCTCGTATAATGAAGAGATTGTCATTCCTGGTTTCGATGTCCTTTACGGGCGTGCTGCTGATCCTGCTGATTGTGATCCTGGCCCTGGCCACCTTTATTGAGAGTTCCTATGATACCTCTACGGCCTGGGCTGTGGTATATGGAACACACTGGTTCGAAGTGCTGATGCTGCTTATTGCTGTCAACATCGCAGGGGTGATGGTGAAACAGAAGTTCTTTAACCGAAAGAAAATTGTGGTTCTGGTTTTTCACCTCTCATTTATTCTGATCCTGGTGGGGGCATCCATCACCAGGTTTATCAGCTACGAGGGGATGATGCACATCAGGGAGCAGGGCATCTCCAATGTGATGACAAGCGACAACGGCTATATGCATGTAGTACTGGAGGCTAATGGTGAGCAGACCGAGCACCTGGATGAAGTGATGATCACCGAACTGACCCCGCGTGATTACCGGATGCGTACAAAGATTGGGGGAGAGACTGTGAAGATCCGATCGGCCGGGTACATGTCAAGCGTTATGGAACAATATGTGGCTGCGCCGGGTGGGCAACCCTACCTGCAGCTTGTTATGGTGACAGACCAGCAGACCTCGGTCGGGCTTCCCTCGGGGGCATTGCAGAGTGTGCTGGGTATGGATGTCTCATTTAACAGTGGTGATACCACAGCCATTTTGAGGTTTGTTTCTGAAGGAGATAAGATTTCAGTTACAGCACCCTTTGCCATCACCTCCATGCAGATGGGTGGGGAGGGGCAGATAAAATATGAACCATGGGAGCCGGTACCTGTAGTTGAAGGAAGTCTCTATTCCATGGGGCACATGCGAATGGCCCTGAAGGGTTTTATCCCGTCGGCACAAAGAAAACTTGTTGAGGCACCTCCGGATCAGCGAGGATCACACCTGGGTGCGGTGAAGCTTGAGATCAAATCCCGGGGAATGACCTCAGAGCTCCTTGTACCCGGACATGCACGGATTACCGGCAGTCCGGTCGAGGGAGAGATGGGAGGACTGAGATATTCAATTACCTATGGGGCCAGGGAGATACTGCTGCCTTTTTCACTCTTCCTGAAGGATTTCCAGGTGGAGCGCTACCCGGGCTCACACAGTCCCTCCTCCTTTGCCAGCGAGGTTGTTCTGGTGGACAAGGAGATGGGGATCCAGGAGGACCGGAGGATCTTCATGAACAATGTACTTAAGCACCGGGGGTACCGCTTTTACCAGTCCTCCTATGATAAAGACGAGATGGGCACCATCCTGTCGGTAAACAGGGACCGGACCGGAACTTTTGTAACCTACCTGGGCTACCTGCTGCTGATAGCCGGTATGATCCTGGCCATGTTAGTGAAGAATACCCGCTTTGCAGCGTTCTTAAAGAGCGGACCTGCGAAGGTGAAAACCGGGATAGTGGCGCTTTTGATCCTTGGTGCCGGACTGCCTGCATTCTCTCAGGATGTTCCCCCGAAGGATGTTGCAAGTGAATTCGGGACCCTCTGGGTGCAGGATAAGGGAGGGCGCTATAAGCCCATGAATACCCTCTCCAGCGAGGTGGTCAGGAAGATTACCAAGCGATCAAAATACAGGGATTACACGCCTGACCAGGTGATGCTGGGTATGATCCTCTATCCCGAAGTGTGGCAAAATGAGCCCCTGTTCAGGATCAAACATGCCGAGTTGCATCGCATTATCGGGTACAAAGGGGAGCGGGTAAGCTTCAATGATTTCATGGATTCTACAGGAACCGTCTACCTGCTCTCGGAACTGGTCAATGCAGCCTATGCCAAGGAGGTGGCGGCGCAGACCGACCTGGACAAGCAGGTTATCAAGCTGGATGACCGGATCAATGCCATGTTCCTGGTGCAGTCGGGGAGCCTTTTGACCATCTTCCCCGATCCCGCTTCGGAAAACCATAAGTGGATCTCCGTTGCGGAAGCGATCCAGGGGCAAATACACCAGGAGAGTGATGCCCTCTCAACACGCTTTCTCAACTACCTGAACGAGGTCAGGGACGGAGCGTATACAAAGGCCTCTTCCAGCCTGGAGGCAATGCACAATTATCAGCTGGAGAACGAGGAGCTGCTCCCTTCCCGGTCTGGTAAAAAAATAGAGATCATATACAACCGGATCAATATTTTCCCGCGACTGGCCAGGTTTTACGGTATGTTCGGGATCCTGATGATGATCTTCCAGTTCATGATCGCATTCCGTCCCCGGAAACTGGTCAGGGCGCTATTCACGATAGGTGTCATCCACCTCTCGGCGGCCTTTGTTATCCATACCCTTGTACTTGCGGGCAGGTGGTACATCAGTGGCCATGCCCCCATGAGCAACGGGTATGAATCGATGATCTTTGTGTCGTGGGTCACCCTGCTTGCGGGCCTGATCCTTCTGAAACGCTCCGGCTACGCCCTGGCCCTTACCACCATCCTGTCGGCCCTGGCTCTTATGGTGGCCGGTATGAGCAACATGAACCCGGAGATCACCAACCTGGTTCCGGTTCTGAAATCGCCCTGGCTCACCATCCACGTGGCGGTGATCATGGCCGGGTACGGTTTCCTTGGTCTTGCCTCTATCATGGGATTGCTGAATGTGGTGCTGTATGCCACCCTGACCCCGTCGAACAAGCCGCGCATCATGGAGGTGATCGGCCAGGTGACCCAGGTGAACCATCTGACCTTGATTGTCGGACTCTATTTTATGACTGCAGGGGTGTTCCTCGGGGGAGTATGGGCCAACGAATCGTGGGGCCGTTACTGGGGCTGGGACCCCAAAGAGACCTGGGCACTGATTACCGTGCTGGTCTATGCATTTGTGGCCCACATGCACCGGATTCCCGGGATGAGGGGTACTTACGCTTTTAACCTGGCCACTTTTGTCAGCTTTGCCTCGGTGTTGATGACCTATTTCGGGGTGAACTACTTCCTTGGCGGGATCCACTCATACGCCAGTGGGGCAGCATTTAAGATGCCAACTGCTGTATATGTGGCTGTAGCTGTACTTACTGCACTGGGAATCTTTGCATACAAACAGCAGCAGAAGGTTCTGTCGGTGAAGGGTGAGGGGAGTGAGACAGGTGATCCTGCCGGGAAGGAGGGTTAATAGGGTACATGGTTGAGATCGGAGCGGCTCTTTTTCCCGAAATCGATCACGCAGTTGACACGGTACGAGATGTGGGGCCTGATGGCAACACCCACCGAGTTATAGGCCGGGTTAAGGATGTTTTTCCGGTGCCCCACATCCGGTATATCTTCGTCAATGAGCAGGGTTATCACGATGCTGATGGCCTCTTCGTACCCGTAGGCGCAGTTCTCTCCCCAGGCATAGTAGGGATGGCCCCGAAGGGGTTCAAAGCGCTTCTTCATATCCTTGTGGCCCACATGGCCCGTTTCGCCCGATTTCGTGGCATGGCCGTTTGCCACATCGAAAAGGTCCTCCTCGGGAATCAGGGGTGCAAGTCCCGATACCTGCTCCAGATCCTCAAGAAGCGACTTAAGGTATTCGCTCTCCTCCACCTGGTTCTCCTTTACATAAGTATCCAGGAAGGTCGAAGCAAAGAGGGGGCCGTCGTAGCGGGCCATGTTCATAAAGAGGATCACCTTCTGCTCCTCCCTGGTCAGGTAGGAGGTTCCGTGTCCGGTAAAGAGGCTCCTGACCACATCCGGCTCCCACTGGTCCCATACCGAAGGTTGGGCACCCAGGTTCAATGGAAGGAGCAGAAAAAGAAGGGCTTTATGGAGATAGTTCATCATACGGACATTTTGCATGTTTACAGTATATCTCCTAATAACAAAGCTGGGTGGCTCAGTGTTCGGAAGCCGCTCCCGGATCGAGGATCATGTAGATGTCATAATCTTCAAAAACCTCGAATCCGAGACTCCTGTAAAGGTTGACAGCCGCTCTGTTTTCCTGGTGGACCTCAAGTTTCATGGGGGACCCTTTCTCTTTCGCAAATTCGAGGGATTTTAATGCCAGGGTGCGGCCATGTCCCATGCCCTGGAATGCGGGTGCGACGGCAAAGTGGTGCAGGAGGAGCCTGCGACCGTCCCATGTTATCCATGAGGTGCCTGCCACCAGTCCCCTGTCCGGATCCTCCATCACCAGGAACTTCCCACCCATCTGGTTACACCGGAGAATGATCCCGGCGGTATCACTGCGCTCTACCGTGTAGATACCGGTCTCCTCCCAGAGCCTCTTCACCTGTGGGAAGTCGTCCGGACGGTAATCCCTGATGGTCATTTTGTCAGGATTTTACAACATAAACCTGGCCTGTCTCGTAACGGATCACCTTGATCGCTTCTCCCTTTTCGATGAAGCCATATTCCGATTTGGCATCGTACAGCCTGTCATGGATCATCACCTTTCCCGAAGGCCGCAGTACGGTATGTGCCACACCGGTATCTCCCACAAGCTCTTTCTGTCCCGCCTCCACACCAATGTATCCATCCTCCATCCGCTGTTCACTTTTCAGCGAGAGGTTTGAAAATGCTGTGGTGGTGAGCAGTTTCCTGGTGGCCCAGAGCGAGAAGATAAGTCCAAACAGGATGGAGACCAGCACAATGCTGAGCGCTCTCATCAGCAGTCCGAGTCCTTCGCCGCTGAACTCGGGGTTCTCGAACACCACATTGTCGACAAGACTCAGTGTGAGCCCGGTAATCATAGCAATGATCCCGGCAACACCAGCCACCCCGAATCCCGGAATGGCAAAGACCTCTACCATGATCAGGATCAGGCCGACGATGAAAATGATCAGTTCCCAGTTCTCGGCCATTCCCTCCAGGTAGAGGGGTGCAAAATAGAGCAGGGCAGCGATGATCGATGCCACCAGGGCAAATCCGATGCCCGGCGACTGCAATTCAAAATAGATACCGCCGATAATAATCATGATCAGTACCCCGCTGATCATGGGATTGATCAGGATACCGATGATCTTATCAAGTCCCGAAGGATTGTAGGATTTCAGAACGTAGGTTTCGATTCCCAGTGATTCGATGACCTCATCCATCGATTTGGTGATCCCCTCGCAAAATCCGTTCTCCATGGCTTCGGTGGCTGTGAATGTGAGGACCTGGCCTGTGTCGCTCACCCCCTCCACAAAGAGCTTGGGGTCGACCATGGCCTCGGCAATGGCCGGGTTACGGTGCCACACCAGCAGGGTGTCGGAACCGGAGATGATGGTATCTTTTCCATGGGCTTCGGCTGTGGCCCGCATGGTGGCCCGCATGTAGGACTGGTACTTGTCGGGGACCTGTTCACCGGTCTGGTTGACCACCGTAGCTGCCCCGATCTTTCCTCCCGCTTTCATATAGATGCTGTCACAGGCAATGGCGATCAGTGCCCCGGCTGATGCTGCATTGTCATCAATGAATACATGGACGGGGATGGGGGCATTGAGAATTTTGGTCCGGATGGAGTCGGCTGCACTCACCTCACCTCCATAGGTGTTCAGGTGCAGGATCATCACATCTGCCTCCATGTCCTGTGCCTCCTTAAAGGCTTCCTGTGTAACTCTCCAGGTTGGGGCCGCGATGTTGTCCTTGATTTCGAAGATGAATACCAGGGTTGAATCGTCTGCCTGGTTTTCGTTAACTCCTGCAGTTGGTATTGCCAGGATACTATCGGTTGTCATAGCTGTACTGTCGGCCGCTACTGCCGTGCTGTCGGGTGCCAGGGCCTGGCTGCTGAACAGGTGGGCCAGGAGCACCAGGAAAAGAAGTTGGAGGGATCGTATCATAAGTAATTATCTATTTATCTCATTGGTCTTATGCGACTTACCAGAACAAAATTTTCATTTTCATAAATGGAAATGAAAATCTTGTAAAGGACGGTTCATCATAACAGTTTGTATAGTCAAAAGTAAGAATAATTTCTACTAAATTTGTGGGATCATTTAATTCTGGATCCATGCAATTAAACGAATTGACAGCCATCTCCCCTGTGGATGGCAGGTACAGGAACAAGGTTGAACAGCTTTCCGGGTTATTTTCCGAATTCGGCCTGATCAAATACCGGGTAGAGGTGGAGGTTGAGTATTTCATTGCCCTGTGTGAAGCTGGCGTGCCACAGCTGAAAGATGTTACATCCCTGCAGATCGACAAGCTGAGGAAGCGCTCGGCTGCTTTCTCCGTTGAAGATGCAGGAAGAATTAAGGAGATTGAGAAGGTGACCAACCACGATGTGAAGGCGGTGGAATATTTTATCAAAGAGCAGTTTGATGCGCTGGGCCTCCAGGATTTTAAGGAGTTTGTTCATTTCGGGCTTACTTCACAGGATATCAACAATACGGCTACACCGCTCTCCCTGAGAGATGCTTTGAAACAGGTATACTATCCACTGCTGGATGAGCTTGCGCAGGTTTTGGAGCGGCTTGCTTCGGAGTGGGAGGATATTCCCATGCTTGCACGCACCCACGGACAGCCTGCTTCACCCACACGCCTGGGTAAAGAGATCAGGGTCTTTATCGAACGGCTCGATGTGCAACTTGAGCAGCTTGAGGAGATCCCGGTACCGGCCAAGTTTGGTGGGGCTACGGGGAATATGAATGCCCATGTGGTCACCTACCCTGAGATTGACTGGTTCGAATTTGGAGAGCGGTTTGTGGGAGAGGTACTGGGACTGAAGCGCTCCTGGCCAACCACCCAGATTGAACATTATGACAATCTTGCGGCCATATTCCATGCATTTGAGCGGATCAATACCATCCTGGTGGACCTCTCAAGAGATGTGTGGACCTATATCTCCATGGAGTACTTCAAGCAGAAGATCAAGAAAGGAGAGGTGGGATCGTCGGCCATGCCGCACAAGGTAAACCCCATCGATTTTGAGAATGCAGAGGGAAACCTGGGGTTGGCAAATGCCCTCTTCTCTCACCTGGCCTCCAAGCTGCCGGTCTCCCGCCTGCAACGCGATCTGACCGATTCAACAGTGCTCCGCAACCTGGGTGTACCCCTGGGTCACACAGTCATTGCCATACATGCACTTCTGAAAGGGCTTGGAAAACTGATTGTTAACAAAGAGGCCATTCGCTCCGATCTGGAAAAACACTGGCCCGTGGTGGCCGAGGCGATCCAATCGATCCTCCGCAGGGAGCAATATCCCAAGCCTTATGAAGCATTGCTGGAGCTTACACGCACCAACGAAACGGTTAACGGGGAGACCATCCGGGAGTTTATTAGTGGGCTTTCGGTTTCCGATGCAGTAAAAGAGGAATTATTGAAAATAACTCCATGGAATTATACAGGGTTATAGATAGTAACGTTCTTAATAGCAGAGGATTTCTATGAGACGATTTTTCAAACTGTTAAGGTACCTGGTGCCCTACAGATGGTTCGTTGCTCAGAATGTTGGTTACAACATCCTGGGGGCCTTCTTTGCCCTCTTCTCCTTTGCCATGGTGGTGCCTTTTCTGAGGGTACTTTTTCAGATCCAGGAGTTGGTTCATGAACCGATGGAGTTTCAGCTGAACGCTAAATATTTCATGCACATGCTCAACTATTTTATGAGCATGATTATGGAGAGACATGGCGAAGCAGGGGCACTGGTGCTGGTGAGCATCCTGGTGGTTTTCTTCAGTCTTCTGAAGAATGGATTTCTTTTTGGGGCAAACTTTGTACTGGCTCCCATCAGGGCTTTTGTGGTGCGGGACATGCGAAACGACATCTACCGGAAGGTGCTTATGCTCCCGCTCTCATTCTATACCGAAGCCCGGAAAGGGGATGTGATTGCCCGGATCTCCAATGATGTGCAGGAGGTGGAGACCTCGGTAATCTCCTCCCTTCAGATGCTCTTCAGGGATCCCATCACCATTGTTATCTACCTGGTATTTCTATTCTCCATCTCATTTCAGCTTACCCTCTTTGTATTGGTGCTTTTGCCCCTGTCGGGAATTTTAATTGGTCGCATTGCCCGTAAACTCAGAAGGACCACCTTCAAGGGACAGCAGAAGCTGGGCATGTTGCTGGCGCTGATTGAAGAGACCCTGTCAGGTCTGCGGATCATTAAAGCCTTCAATGGAGAGGATCGGATGATCGGAAAATTTGAGGATACCAACCACCGCTTTGCACTGCTCTTCAGGAAGGTCTTTCGCCGCCGGTACCTTGCCGGTCCGCTTAGCGAGTTTATGGGTACCATTGTAATGATGCTGATCCTGGCCTATGGCGGCTCCATGGTGATCTCGGGAAATACGGAACTGGACGGAGAGAACCTGATCTTTTTCCTGATCATTTTCAGTCAGATCATCACTCCGGCCAAGGCTTTCAGCACGGCATGGTTTAATATCCAGAAGGGGCTTGCCTCGGTGGACAGGATCGACCAGTTGTTGCTGGCTGACCTGAAGATCCATGAGCGGCCCGATCCGGTGCCAGTGGAAGGATTTAAAGAGTCGATCGAATACCGGAATGTCTCTTTTAAGTACGACAGGGAGTATGTGCTGAAGAATGTTTCGTTTACCATTAAAAAAGGGGAGACCATTGCCCTGGTGGGGAAATCGGGATCGGGAAAATCGACCCTGGTCGACCTGCTGCCCAGGTTCATGGATGTGAGCGAGGGAGAGGTTCTGATCGACGGGGTGGCGGTCACCGATTACGCCATCAAACCCCTGAGGAAACTGATGGGGATTGTGAGTCAGCAATCGATCCTGTTCAACGACACCTTCCGCAACAACATTGCATTCGGAACCAACAGGGGATCTACTGAGGAGGAGATCCTGAATGCCGCCAAAGTTGCCAATGCACATGATTTTATTAATGAGATCGACGGAGGATATGATGCGGGTGTGGGTGAAGGCGGAGGCAAACTGAGCGGGGGACAAAAACAGCGGGTGAGTATTGCCCGGGCAGTGATGGCCAATCCGCCCATCCTGATCCTGGATGAAGCAACCTCAGCCCTTGATACCGAGTCCGAAAGACTGGTGCAGGATGCCATCATCAACCTGATGAAGAGCCGTACCTCCATTGTGATCGCCCACAGGCTCTCCACCATCAAACATGCCGACATGATCCTGGTCATTGATGAAGGAAAAATTGTTGAGCGGGGTACCCACAAGGAGCTTCTGGCAAAGAGAGAGGGCCTCTACCACAAACTGCACAGCATGCAGATGTATTAGTGTGAGATCAATTCTCCACTTCTGTTGTAGCTCTTTTTTCCCGGTAACTCCTCTCCCTGTTCATAGGTAAGCTCCTCCATCAGCTGACCCGTATCGTAGTACTTTTTTGTAAGACCCTGCTTCCGGCCATAATGGAAATTGGTGTGTTCATGCACCTGGCCGTTCTTATAGTACCAGAGTGCCGCTCCCTGCTTTCTCCCATGTTCGTAGGTGACTTTTGAATGGACCGTCTTTCCGTCTTCGTAATAGTTCACCTTTATCCCATGCAGATATCCCTCTGCATCTACCTGGCCTGCACTGGAGAGGGTCCCGTCATCCCGCCTCTTCTTTACAATTTTTGGCTGGTCTTTGGAACTGCTTTTCGTTTTTCCTGAGTTTCCCTGGTCGCAGCCCACGGTCGAAACGACCAGTGAGAGAATGATCAGGAGGTTGATTGTTGTTCTCATATGTATAGATATAATGGAGGCTCAAATATAATGTTTTTTGCAGGGTGATTTTGAATTCCGGTTTTATTAGTAGCTTCATGGACCATTGATCCTTTGCATGAGACCTGTTGTCCTGTTTATTGCGTTGTTGTTTTTCTGGCTGGAGATCCCGGCCCAGGAGAGTTTTGCAGCGCGCCTGAGCGAAGCGGCCCTTCGGCTTACTCTTGATGAGGTGCTCTATGACCCGGCCTATTACTCAATGGAATACCCGGGAGGCGATGTGCCGGCTGACCGGGGTGTCTGTTCCGATGTCCTGGTACGTGCCTACCGGATCCTGGGCATCGATCTGCAGCAGAAGGTGCATGAAGATATGAAAGCACATTTTGAACTTTATCCTGATAACTGGGGACTGACCCGGACCGATCCCAATATTGACCACCGGAGGGTTCCCAACCTGATGACCTTTTTTGAACGCCACGGAACGGTGAAGGCAATCACAACCGATCCAGAGGACTACCAGCCCGGTGATATTGTCTGCTGGAACCTGGGGGGAGCCATCACCCACATCGGGATCGTTGTGGACCGAAAGTCGGAGCGATGGGAGGGGTACCAGGTGGTGCACAACATCGGTGCAGGCCAGGTGCTGGAGGACTGCCTTTTTGATTACAAGATTATCGGACACTATATTTATACGGGGAACTAAGTCTGTTTCTAAAAAAGGAGTTGATATGAGATTTTCAGAAGACCGCATTGAGAAACTGACCTGCAGTGACGGACAGGAGCGGAATATTCACATCTGGGAACCTGAGGCTCCCCGGATGGTGTTCCTGGCTGTGCACGGATTGATGGACCATGGAGGAAGCTATGTGGTGCCGGCCCTCTTCTTCAGGGAGCACGGGATTGCCACAGTGGCACATAACCAGCACGGTCATGACCACCAGGGGCCTGACCATCCGGAAAAGGTGGTCATTCCGCGATTTGAGGTATTGCTTGAGGATGTCGGTTTGATGATCCGGTGGGTGAAGGAGCATTACCCCGGACTGCCCGTTTTTCTCATGGGACACTCCATGGGGGGATTGGTGGTTACACATTTTGGGATTAAACAACTGGTGAATGAGCCGCAGGTGAAGGGGTGT
The DNA here is from genome assembly GCA_039714775.1 of Bacteroidota bacterium. Taxonomy (GTDB): domain Bacteria; phylum Bacteroidota; class Bacteroidia; order Bacteroidales. The sequence continues at coordinate 12,840 of JBDLIQ010000051.1, read as the reverse complement.
ATCCTCTCCTCCCCATATTATCAGAATGCGGTAAAGATCCCACCCATTATGGAGAAGCTGGCTGGCGTATTGTCTGTCATATCTCCAAGAATGGTCATTCCAATGGAAGATTTCAGGGTCAATACAACCCATGATAAAGAGATCCTGAAGATGCATGACAGTGGTGAACAGGATGGGCACAAGGTATCGAAGGTGACCTATGGGATTGGCAATGAATTTCTGAAAGCACAGCAGTGGATTTCGGGGAATATCTCCAGGTGGAAGCACCCCATGCTGGCCATTGTGGCAGGGGAGGACAGGATAGCCGATCCGGAGGCCATTCGCCAGCGCCTGGGAGAGATCGATGATGGCCTGGTCACCGAATTGTACTATCCCGAAAACTACCACGAAAACTTCAACGAACTTAACAGGGAGGAGATCTTCGCAAAGATACTGGAATGGGTAGAAAATATTTCATAACTTGTATCTGAAAGCCATAACCTGTTAACATGTATTATTTAGTTGTTGAGAACCTTGGTGTGGATCGATGCATCCACAAGAGCGAAACTGATGTATACAAGGATGGGATGTCATTTAGCTGTACTCCGGATCTTGGATTTGCCGGCGGTGTACTGATTAATGAGATAACCATCATTTGTCTTGAGGTTGCGGGCACCTCGCTGAAAGCAAAGGTGTACCACTAATCAAACCTGCCATCAGTCATACGCGTAACCTGTCAAACCTGAACTGCCATGAAAACAGTTAAGAAACTTTGTGCCGGTCTGATCTTTCTTGTAATCGCTTCCGGGTGCACTTCTGTGAAGCGGTTTAAATCGGCCAGCTATCAAGGAGAGGACAACTCCCTGGTGGATATGGAATTATTCGGTGCCAGCCTGGATAGGCCGGGGCAGGTGGAGGAGGGAAAGAGTCTGTGGGACCTGAGTGCAAGTGCCCAGACCCAGATGATACAGATCCTCAATGAGCGTTATCCCGACAACGGACAGTTTACCATGGCCCTTAACCATGAATACCTCCTGAAGGGAGCAGCTCCTGTTACCGATTACACAAGCGCCAACCTGCGGATGGTGTTTACCATCTCCAAACAGAATGATTATGAGGATATTGGGAAAGGGGAGGGCTGCTATTCCCCTGCAGACAGGATCGAGTCCCTGAAGTTCAGTCTCGGGATTCCGCCGGAGGCCAACCTTCACTTCACGGACTGGAACAGGTATGAAACAGAATACGGGGAGATTGAGATTGCCGGGATGAGTTTTTCCAGGAGCCTTGAGCTGGAATCGGAGGTCAGTGGTGAGGTTGCCAGTGGAGTATTGAAAGGTTCTGTGAACCGGAGTGAGGACCAGGTTCTTAAATCGAGGTACCTGATATTGAATGGGAGCCTCTCAGACCACAGACTTGAGATTGAAGAGCAGGGGACCCGGGAGATCGACCTGGCAGGGAATGTAGTAGCCGATGTTTCCATGGAGTTTGATCGTTTTCCGGAGCGGATAACCATTCCGTTGTATACAACAGATGCGGAGGGAGGGGTGCAAAAAGTTTCTGCCCTGAAATTTGTGGATGTGATGGTTCCCCGGATGGAGGGTGCTCCGGAGACGGTTATGGGATTGCTCGAAATGGAGTATCTCTACAGGCATGTGGAGTCGGGGTGGAAGACTTTCCAGGAGTGGGATGATAAGGTTGCTTATTATAAGGGAAAAGTATCAAAGGAGATTGTGCTCTTTGAGAGGCACGAATACACACCTTTGCTCTATACCATCGGATCTGATGTGGAGAGGAAGAGCGCGGTCAGGGTCAGGACCGGTGGTGGTACAGAGTATCCCCTTCAGTTTATGGGTTATGCTGAGGCCGTCCGGTTTCTGGAGTGGCTGCTTCATCCCGCATCATCCGTTAAGATTGGGGACAATGAGCTTATATACGGAGATGAGAAATCTCTGAAAGTGATGCCGGTCTATTAATTCCTTTTGCAGATCTATTTTGCTTTCCGGTACTCCTCCTGCAGCTCCGTGAAGACCTCTTTTACAGTGGAGATTTTCTTTACCCTTCCCGCATTGGAGCCCACAAAGGCGAATCCATTATTCAGATTTCCACTATAAGCAGAAAACAGGGCATCGGCGATGCAGTACAGGGTAGTTTTTGGATTACAGGACTTGATGCAGTGGAATTTACATGCAGCTGGTCGTCTCAGTCCGTCTCTGGCTTCCTGCAGGAAATTGTTGAAAATACTTCGTCCCGGCATGCCTACCGGACTCTTGATAATCTGGATATCCTCTTCTTTGGCATCTACCACAGCCTGCTTGAATTTGTCAGAAGCATCACACTCCTCGGTGGCCACAAACCTGGTTCCCAGCTGTACCCCTTTTACTCCCCGTTTCATGATCGAGTGAATATCCTTTCCGGTAAAAATTCCCCCTGCAGCAATGACAGGCACCTCTTTGTTAAACTTCTCTTTGATCTCCTGGGCCACTTTTACTACCTCATCCACCAGGTTTTCCAGCTTGTTGCTCACATCCTGAAGTGCATTTGGCTTGAATCCCAGGTGACCACCGGCTTTGGGTCCCTCCACCACAAAGGCATCGGGCAGGTAGTCGTAATTCTGCTTCCATTTCTGGGTGATAATATTTGCTGCACGACCCGATGAGACAATGGGGACCAGTTTGGTTTTCTGACCTTTCCCCAGGTAGGAGGGAAGGTCCAGGGGAAGCCCGGCTCCCGAGAAGATAATATCAATGCCCTCGTCTATGGAGGTCTTTACTATATCGGAAAAATCGGTAAGCACCGTCATAATATTCACGCCCAGCACACCGGTGGTCAGCTTACGTGCTTTCCGGATCTCCCTTTTCACACCTTCGATGTCTCCTTTTTTCCAGCTCAGCTTATCCTTTTGAGCGATCTTGCCAATACCTACGGTAGCTATAATCCCCACTCCACCCATGTTAGCAACAGCTGATGAAAGTTTGGATAACGAAATACCGATTCCCATCCCTCCCTGTATAATGGGTACAGGGATCTTCAAATCTCCAATGTTCAGTGGCTTCATATTTTCGCTAAAATTTTTACGCCTCAAATGTACGCTTTTATATGAGGAAGATGAACCTTAGGGATGAATTTACACACTTAGGGATGGTTTTACCCAGCTTTGCTGTGAGGTGAGTCAATTGCTTCTATCTTTATAAGATGAAGAGTCACTGCAGCAAACCCTTTCCTCCCTCAAGGATTCCATTTTTTTACGGCTGGGTAATCCTGACTGCCGGGATCATCGGGGTGCTGATGAGCATTCCTGGTCAGACCATGGGTGTCTCGGTGTTTACAGAGAACCTGCTGGTGGACCTGGACATTAACAGGAACAACCTGAGCCTGGCCTACCTGGTGGGTACCTTGCTCTCCGGATTGATGATTACCAGGGCTGGCAAGCTCTATGATCAATACGGAGCAAGGGTCATGGCTTTTATCTCGGGGGTATTGCTCGGGGTGGTGTTGCTCTACCTCACCAGGGTGGATGTTCTGGTTGGATCCCTGGTCAGGGTGAGCCGGATCTCTCCGGCCATCGCTACATTCCTGCTTCTATCGATTGGATTCCTGGGGATCCGTTTTTTTGGACAGGGGATGCTCACCATGGTTTCACGGAACATGGTGATGAAATGGTTCGATAAAAGAAGGGGGCTTGCCAATGCCATACTGGGGATATTTACTGCCCTTGGATTTGCGGTTGCTCCAAAGATATTAAATGAGATCATTGACCGGCTCGAGTGGAGGGGTGCATGGATCTTCCTGGCACTTATTGTGGGGGTGATCTTCGCCCTGTTTGTTCTTATCATCTACAGGGATAATCCTGAAGATTGCGGATGCGTTGCTGACGGGAAGATGCGTGAGGGCAAAAGAAAAAAAGGTCCACCCAGTCTGCCCGAGAGGGATTTCAGCCTGAAGGAGGCAAAACAGACCCTGGCTTTCTGGGCCTTTACACTGGCCCTGGCGATCGTTGCACTCTATATCAGCGGACTCACTTTTCATATAGTATCGGTGTTTGAGTCGTCCGGCCTGACCAAAGAGAAGGGGCTGGCACTCTTTATCCCTACTGCCCTGATTGCCGTGGTTGTTCAGTTTGCCGGTAGTTATGCCAGTGACTTTATAAGGCTGAAGTACCTGCTGGTCCTGTTTATGGCAGGGATGCTTCTTTCCACCGCAGGTCTCACCATGCTTGGAGAGCACTCATGGGCCTTCTGGCTGGTTGTTACCGGAAACGGTATCGGCTGGGGATTCTACACTGTTCTGATTGGTGTTACCTGGCCACGGTTCTATGGGTTGAAGAACCTGGGGGCCATCTCGGGATCTTCCCTCAGCTGGACGGTGATCGGGTCTGCACTGGGTCCATACCTGTTTAGCCGCTCATTCGATTCTACGGGGGGATATGACCTGGTGGGGTGGGCCTGTATGGCCGTTGCAATGGTACTTCTCCTGGTGGCATTCAGGGCTGACAATCCCAACGAAACCAGCCACCATTTCCCAGACTAAAAAGGATTTTGTATTTTGAGCGACCCTAATATCAATTAACCTCAATGACTATGAAACCTGTTCGATTTTTACTGTTTGCATCACTGGTTGCCCTCCTTCAGGGTTGTTACGATGAACCGGTGGCAAATTTTGACTACTCCTATACGGATAATTCAGCTCCTGCTGAGATCACCTTTAATAACATGTCGGAGGAGGCGGACAGCTATCGCTGGGAATTTGGTGACGGTAATATCTCGACAGATGAAAGCCCGGTACATACCTTCGACCAGGCCGGCACCTATTCGGTTAACCTGATGGCCAAGGGCAGGGGCGGGGAAGACAACATGATCAAGCAGGTCACCATTGTTCAGCCCACCACCTACATTGTCAGGAACCTTTCCAGTATTACTTTGGACGAAGTAATGAGCTATTATTATAACGGCACGGAGATCGAAGCCTATTATCTCCATGGAACCATGCAGCCCAACGCAACAAGTACAGAAGTGATCACCGAACACTCTCCCCTGGACCTCTATTTTGAATTGGCAGACGGAGCAATGTGTATAGTGGTCGAATCATATCCCATGGTTTCAAATACACTGAATTATATAGACTTTGATGACAATACGGAATACTACTATGAGTATCCTGAAAACAAATCAACTGCCATCTCGAATTCCCCACTCACTCCCGAAGTAATTCAACGCATCAGGCAAACCGGAAGGACGGTGCAATTTCATGAGATTCAGTAGGGAGTTGTTAAAGATCGCCGGATTGTTTTAGATCGATCATGGGTATCTATAAGAAATATGTTTTGCCCGGATTGATTGACTGGGCCTGCAGGTCGGAGACAAGCAAAGAGCAGCGGGAGAAATTGATTCCCCTCGCCACCGGCCAGGTCCTTGAAATAGGGATCGGTTCGGGAAACACCCTTCTACTGTACGATGGAGCAAAGGTGAAGCACCTGACCGCCCTGGATCCCATGGTCGAATTGTGGGAACGAAGGAGAACCGACCTCTCTGAACTGGAGTTTGAAGTGAACTACATCAGGGGCGTGGCCGAACATATTCCGGCAGAAGATAACACCTTTGACACGGTGGTTTCTACCTATACGTTATGCTCGGTGGGTCAGGTGGAAAGTGCCCTTAAAGAGATGCACAGGGTGATCAAGCCCGGAGGGAAACTGGTTTTCGCCGAACATGGAAAGGCCCCTGATCAGGGGCTTGAGCGGAAACAGAATTTCATAAATCCTGTATGGAAAAGGATTGGCGGAGGCTGCAACCTGAACCGGGATATTCCATTGCTTATGGAACATAACGGGTTTAAACTGGATGGCCTGAATGAGGGGTACCTGGATGGCTGGAGGCCCACCAGCTACAATTTTTGGGGGTGGGCATCGAAGGTGTAGTCAGCTTACAAAGTGTAAAGGATATTGCTATGAAACGAATAGTTTTAATTGCACTGTTAATATTTTCGGGGGTATTGTCTCTCTTCCCTCAGGAGAATTCCAATTTTACGCTGTGGCAACTGCCCTCACAGATAAATAGCATCGGCAATTCTTATGTTTTCCAGATGGAGAATGGGAAGGTGGTTGTTATGGATGGCGGATTAAAAGAGGAGACCGAATATTTAAAGGGTTTTCTTGCAGTCCTGGGGAATCATGTTGAAGCCTGGTTTATCAGTCATCCACACGGCGATCATATGGGTGCCTTGAATCAGATTCTGATGAAACCGGGTGAGATCAGGATAGAGACCATCTATCATTCCGCAGTACCTCCTGAATTTTATATGTCACAGAAGACTCAATATTCCACATACTCGACCGAAGGGTTTTACCATAACCTTAGCAATTCCGGAATACGGGTTGTGAATATCGCAGAACCAGGGATGACGGTTGAGATTGACCAGACAAAATTCAAAATTCTAAGTGTAGCAAACCCGGAGATAACCGTTAATGACTATAATAACTCATCTATGGTCATACGGGTATGGGATGCAAAAAAGTCAATGCTGTTTTTAGGAGACCTGGGAGCTGAAGGAGGGGACAAACTGCTAAACGGACCCTTTGGGGAGGAGTTGGATTGTGATTACATTCAGATGGCTCACCATGGTCAGGCTGGAGTTAGCACAGCGTTTTACCGGAGCATTAACTTCAGAGCCTGTCTATGGCCAACACCTTCATGGGTCTATGAAAACGACTATGGGGAGGGATATAACTCTGGCAACCTGAAAACGATTGAAATCAGAAATTTAATGGATTCTCTTGGCATCAAAGAGCATTATATAAGCTTTAAAGGGCTCTGTAAAATTGATTAATGCAGAACGATCTATGGGTGTTTTGGTTTTCCGACCTTCCCGATAAAGAGAATGGCTCCCGTTGAGTTCTCCTTGATAAGGTTTCAGTACCCTATGGAAGGTGCTTGCATCGGGGAGCATTAATCCTTTACACAACGCACAGAGCCCCCATATTTGTTATAGAACTCGATTCGAGACACTGTCACCGGACCATTTAGTCCCCTTATCCATGAGTAATTGTCCCGGGAAGCAGTGGACGACTGGAAGGAGCCATTATAGCCTGTTTGGTTGAAGGATCCATTATTATTGCGGGATCCACCCGGCAGGCCTGTAAACCCACTCTCATTGGTAGTGGTTGCACGTGGATAAATCCAATGTCTTCCACCTGTTTCCTTGAGCTTGTCTGCTTCATCAATTCCCCGGTTATTTCCTTCGGCATCAGCCTCTACCTGACTCATCCCCAGGTACATCTCCAATTGCTTCCACTCCGAATCACCCGGCAAATGCCAACCATCAGGACATACACCCTGTACCCCGCTGGGATTGGCATCGCTGCTGGCAGCTCCATGCATCGCTGCAGCCCAGTTGTATAATGCTCCATAAGCAAAATTGATTTCATTGTTATTCCAGCAATAGGCAATATCATCCATTCCAAGAGCTGACCATACAGTTTCATTTTCCACTAAAAGAATAGGCGTGCCGTCTGCATAGGTAGTTACACGCAGGTTCTCCGCCATCCATTCCTGGTCGCCTATCTGGATGGTCTTGTATGTATTGCCATCGATATCACTCATGGTTCCGTAGGTTAGACCGGGATTAAACAATGGACTTACTACATTGATATAATCCTTTCTTACCACTGTATCTGAGTCGAAGGCATTGGAGACTTCTAAGCTTACAGTATAGGTGCCCAGGGTTGTATAGCTGTGCGTCGGGTGCTGGTCCGTGCTGCCACTCCCATCCCCGAAATCCCATTGCCAGCTGGTGGGGACATTGTAGGTTTGATCGGTGAAATGTATGAGCTCTCCCATGTCGACCTCCGTGGATGGAGCAGCGAGGGCGGCAACAGGAGCACCTGTTCGATCTTCTACACAACGGACAGAAAAGCCAGATCGCCTGTCGGTATAGCGACGCATCACATTTGGCCAATAATCATTTAGTCTTCTGTACCACACATAATTATCCGTATTCGCCGTGGATGTATGAAAGTAGGCATCTTGACCCAGGCTGTAGAATGATCCATTATAATAGCGGACCCCACCCGGGGTACCCGTAAATCCACTCTCATTAGTGCCGTTGCTATTGGGATAGGGCCAATGCCTTATACCTGTTTCTTTGAGTTTTCCCCCCTCATCAGTTCCCCGGAAATTTCCATCAGCCTCAGCCTCAGCCTGGCTCATTCCCAAATACATCTCTAACTCCTTCCACTCCAAATCACCCGGCAAATGCCAACCATCAGGACATACGCCCTGTACCGTGCTGGGATTGGCATCGCTGCTGGCAGCTCCATGCATCGCTGCTGCCCAGTTGTATAATGCTCCATAAGCAAAATTGATTTCATTGTTATTCCAGCAATAGGCTATATCAGCCACACCAAGAGCTGACCATGTAGTTGAATCTTCCACCAAAGGAATAGCCGTACCGTCTGAATAGGTAGTTGCACGCAGGTTCTCCGCCATCCAGACCTGATTACCTATCTGGATGGTTTTGTATGTATTGCCATCTGTGTCGCTTAGGGTCCCATATTCGAGGTCGGGATTAAACAAAGGACTTACTACAAGGATATAATCCTCTCTTATCACTGTATCTGAACCTAAGGAATTGGAGACAATTAAACTTACTGTATAGCTACCAAGCGCCGTATAGATGTGCGTCGGGTGCTGATCCGTGCTGCTGCTCCCATCCCCGAAATCCCATTCCCAGCTGGTAGGAACATTGTAGGATCCGTCAGTGAACTGTATGATCTCTCCCGGGTCGGCCTCTGTGGATAACGCAGAGAAGACTGCAACAGCTGCAGCTGTCCGGTCTTCTACACAACGTACAGAGTAGCCATATTGCCTGTAACCAGGGTTCCGTCCCACCATGGCATGCTGACTGATCAGCATCCTGTCCCATGCGCGCAAGGTGTCAATCTCCGTAGACGATTGATAATAGGAGCCCCGTCCAAGGTTTGAGAAACTTCCCCAATTGTGACGGTATCCACCTGGGATTCCTGTAAACCCGCTCTCATTGGTGGCAGTCGTATCGACAATACCCCAATGCCTCATCCCTGCTTCCTTGAGTGCTCCCCCCTCATCAGATCCCCGGATATTTCCTTCAGCCTCAGCATCATCCAGACTCATCCCCAGATACATCTCCAACTCTTTCCATTCCGAATCACCCGGCAAATGCCAGCCATCAGGACATACGCCCTGTACCCCGCTGGGATTGGCATCGCTGCTAACTGTACCATGCATCGACGCTCCCCAGTTATATAATGCTCCATACACATATCTATTGGATGAATCATTATCATACCAGCAATAGGCCATATCATCAGGGTTAAGAGCCTTCCATACAGAATCTTCTTCTACCAAAGGAATCGCTGTACCGTCTGCATAGGTAGTAGTACGCAGGTCTTCTGCCATCCAGACCTGATTACCTATCCGGATGGTCTTGTAGGTATTGCCATCCACATCGGTCAGGGTCTCATAGGTGAGATCGGGATTAAACAGGGACCCGATCACTGCGATGTGATCTGTTTTGATCTTATGATCAGAACCCAGGGCATTGGAGACCGTTAAACTGACCGTATAGGTTCCTGGTGTTGAATAATAGTGCGTTGGATGTTGATCCGTACTGCTGCTCCCATCCCCAAAATCCCAAAGCCAGCCGGTGGGGGCATTGTAGGATTTATCAGTGAACTGTACGCTCTGTCCAGGGTTAATATCAGTTAGGGAAACATTGAAAAATGCAACTGGTGCAACTGACCGGTCTTTAACACAACGCACCGAACTCCCTGTTTTCCGACTGTTATAGGGCCTCCCCACCTGTTCATTGTAGTAGATCAGTTGCCTGCCCCACCTGTAAATCTCATCTTTCACTGTGGCGGAGTGATAATAGGTACTTTGTTCAATATTTTGGAACCTTCCAGCGAAGGTGCGCATTCCAGCCGGCAGGCTCGTGAACCCGCTCTCATTGCTGACACTTATTTCAGAACTGGCCCAATGATTTGAACCTGTTTCTCTGAGCTTGCCCCCTTCATCTGCTCCTCGCCAAAATGTAGTCTCAACATCTGTCTCGCTCATCCCCAGATACATCTCCAGTTCCTTCCACTCATGATCACTTGGCAAATGCCAACCATCAGGACATACGCCCTGTACCTCACTGGGGTTGGCATCGCTGCTAACAGCACCATGCATCGATGCTCCCCAGGTATATAAAGCTCCGTATATTTCTCTATAGGATGTATCATTATCATACCAGCAATAGGCGGTATCATCAAAATCATTGTCCGCCCATGCATCGGGATCTTCCATCAAAGGAATAGCTGAACCGTCTGCATAGGTCGTTACACGCAGGTTCTCTGCCATCCATATCTGGTTACCTATCCGGATGGTCTTATAGGTATTGCCTTCAATATCACTCACGGTATCATAGCTCAGCTCGGGATTGAACTGAATATAATCTCCTTCATTACCGGGTTCGGTTACTAAGATTAAATCAGTTCTGGTTGCTGTATCAGAGCCATAGGCATTGGAGGCGGTCAGACTTACAGAATAAGTACCAGCAGTGATGTAGCTGTGCGACGGATCTTGTTCTGTGCTGCTACTCCCGTCCCCGAAATTCCAGAGCCAGCCGGAGGGGCCATTCTCCGATTCATCGGTAAAAATGATCACTGAATCCATCGCAACCACGGTTTTGTCAACCAAGAAGGCGGCCATGGGCGAAAAATCAAATGCGATCTCCAGGTATTGATCCGGCACAAACTCCAGCTCATCAAAATGGTCATCCAGGTAAGAAGAGAACCTGATGACCTCCTGATCATTATATTGCATCTGTATTGTTGTGCTGGTCTCCCGGGTTGATTTCAGCACACTCTCCAGCATATGATCCTCATTTTGTATGTGCGCCGTAGAAACAGAGATTTCGGCATCCCCTTCAACCATTGAGATCACAATGGCTGAACTCCTGAATGCTTCTGCGTGGGCGGTGATAATATAGGTCCCTGTACCCAGCCCCCTGAGACTATATGCTTGTAGCCCTGACGACAGGCTATAAACCTGGTGGAGCAACCGTCTCCCCTCCACACTGCTAACCTCAATGGCAACATCTCCGGCATCGGGGTTATAAAAGGTCAGCACGGCATCATTTGTCACAGGATTTGGATAGACACGCAATGCAGTTTGATCAGCCTGATGCTCTTCCAGTCCTGATATTACACCCACCAGGTGTAAAACATCCTGGCCATTCAAGGTGATTGATACACTCTGATCCAGATTCTCTACCCGAACACTGTCCGGCTTTTCATTTCCGCCCAGAACCGCAAAAGTGATTTGATAATCCTGCGCAATGATCTGCGATACCCCCATGAATATCCAGAATAACAAATACCATCTTTTCATAAGTAATTTTCAATGATTTATTATTCAACTTTTGTTTATTCTAATATATGTTCATGAGCTCTCCACCGTGGCGTAGAGGTTTCATTAGCTGGAAGGAAGATACATATATTTCCATTAATCTTGTTTTTGCATGTAGCATTTTGAAATTCATGTTTGTTTGATAGTGTAGTTTATTGGGGGCTAAGCGAAATCGACCGGGATATGGTCAGGCATATCCTGGAACCTCCCGGACATCCACTGCCATACCGGAACAACACGTATCTTTTTTCCGTCATTCACCAACTCATCCTGTTGGTCACAAGTGAAAATATACCCACTGGTTAATTCCAGTTCAAACGTGAGAACCAAGTTGTTATAGGGGATAAGAATTACTAATGCAAATGAGTTCGCATTACTAATAAAAATACCATTACCTGCTTGTCTTTGTGTAACAGGCTGGAAAAATAGTGTTTTGGGGAAGTGAATTTACGGATGTACCGGTCTCCCCACCTTCCCCATAAAGAGAATGGCTCCTGTTGAGTTCTCTTTGATAAGGTAGAGGAAGGGGCGGTCCGCTTTGAATGGAATGGGATCTCCACCACCGTTGCTGCTGAGTTCACGCATCTCTACAATGGTGGCTGCTGCTGCCTCGGTACCCTCCTCCTGCACATCGATAAAGGTCTGGTGAATGACCCTTGAAATGAAGATGTCGCCGGGAGGGGTAATCCTGGTGAAATCTGCACTTTCCGAGAAGGCCACCCCCAGTCCCAGATTGATCAGGGGATTATTAAGCAGCTTTTTGTAGTCATATTTGAATTTGGGAAGGGTAATATCCACTCCGGTGAACCTGGAGTTTTCGAACCATGCATCCCAGTGTGCTCCATCCAGCTTGGCCACCAGTTTGCCCATCTCCCCTCCCGGGTGAGGCAGGTCTACTCCATTCCCGGGGTTGGGGAGCATCACCACCATGCTAAAGGCACTGTCTCCGTATGGAAGCTCTACTGCGGTGAAATCCTCATTGGAGGTGTACTGGAAATTGCCGGAAACCCTCATGAAATCGACCGGGAATAGTGCATCGTCCGATACAAAGAAATCTCCCCGGTAGGTTTTCTCTTTTTCAAACTCATATTTCCAGGGTGCATTGAAATAGATGGCATTGATCAGGTACATCACTGCATCTTCGGGGATATAGTCGAGCATCTCCTGAATCTTGTCGTTGGTCTTTTGCTCGATCCAGCTGTTGATCGCCTCCAGGGTTGCCGGATCGCCAAAGTCGGCCTCCTTTACCTCCGCATCGAAATAGGTTTTGTTGGTATTGATAAACTCATCCACTACATTGAATCCCAGCCGGTACCAGATGCTGTTGGCAATCGAAAACTCCACCTTCCGATCCAGATCCAGCATCTGCTCCATCAGGTCTTTGTAGCTCTCATTGACCTCCTGTGAGGTAAGCTCCCCGAAATGGAGCACATCGTTA
>JBDLIQ010000050.1:0-27188 GCA_039714775.1 Bacteroidota bacterium | reverse complement strand
TTCCCTGAATCAGATGAACGATGGGTACTTCCATGGAAAAGAGGTTTGTACCTGCAAATGTTATGAATTATTATGGATTAAGCAAGATGGTTGGCATATTGAGGGATGGTTGCCCTGCATACGGGACAGCCAATTAATAGAGGAAGAATGTAACCGCCATGAATGATCCATAGCGGTTACATGAGGAAGATTTTACTGGAGAGCAAAGTTTACAGGGAAGGTGAACAGCACATTCACATTTTTGCCCCGCTGGGTACCCGGTTTCCAGTCTGGAGAATCAGAAACCACACGGGTCACCTCATCTTTCAGCAACTGAATGTAATTTTCTTCGGGCCTCTCATCCCCTTCAGTCAGGCTGCGGTAGGTAGCCACCACCACTTCATCCAGAGGGTTTCCTTCTGCTTTTGCCAGGGTCTCCTGATCAGGGATCACAACTTTTCCCTCATGATCCACGATGAATTTAATGAAGATCTTTCCAGTGACCCCGTTCTCTGCTGCCTCCTTTGGATAACGAAGATTCTGTGCAATGTATTTGCGGAATTCGATTGCGGGATCCCCGTCATTGAAAGTGGGCATCTCTTCAACGATAAAGAAGATTTCAGTTTCGGCAACGTTTGTTCCCTCCTTGTCATTACAGGAGACAATAAAGAGGGCAATTGCAGCAAGCGGGAGCAGCATGGCAATTTTCCAGCTGTTTCCCAATTTATAATTCTTGTTTAGCATGTTGATTCGGTTTTTGATTTGACTACTGAATTGATTAGTAATAGAAGCGCTTCCTATGTATTGATTCAATATTGACAATTGGTATTTCAGGGGATCGGTTCCCCTTTGGATGACAGCCGAATCGGCAAGGTATTCCAGGTTCTGTATTACCGATTTCCGAAGCATCCAGACCACCGGATTAAACCAGTTGAGGATCACAAAAAGTTCCACCAGGATGCGATCGACGGAGTGAACCTCCCGCCTGTGAATGTTCTCATGTTCGATGATGTGATCGATCGATTCATCCTCCAAAGAGGCAGGATCTATGAAGATGAAACCAAAAAATGAGCTGGCATGGAATGTTGAATTGGCCAGAAGGGTGGTTCCGCTTGCCTGGTGGCGGTCCGAGGTTATGATAGCCAGCAAAATTCGCAGAAACTGGACCACCAATTTCAGAAGCCCCAGGGCCAATACCGACAGGTATACCATCATCAGAATATTTCCAATGGACTTGGTTCCTGAAGCTTCCTGTGAGGACATTGTTCCGAAAATGGTGATCTCCTCCAGGTTGATGGAGACCGGGGAGACACTGCCCACTGGTATTTGCAGCGTGGCAGGCAGCAGGGGGAGTATCGCAGGTATCAGAACCACCCCCTGCAGATAGATGCGCCTGACCACAAAATTACTGTCTCTCTCAAAGAAGAGTTTAAAAGCGACAAACAGCACCATCAGGGTGATGTTTAGCTCAAATAGGTATGTTAAGAAGCTATTCATCGGTTTCGGTTTTTTGTTTGATCTCCTCCATCATTTTGATAATCTCATCCGCCTCTTTCATATTCAGGGAACCGGTTTTTCCGAAATGGGATAGCACCTGCTGCATAGAGTTGTTGAAATACTCCTTCATCAGGGTGGAAAACCTTTCGTTCCTGTATTGTTCCCTGCTTACCAGTGGAAAATACTGGTGTGACTTACCAAAACTCCGGTGGTCCACAAATCCTTTTTTCTCAAGGATCCTGATGATGGTGGATACCGTGTTGTAGGCCGGTTTGGGCTCCGGGAAGTGCTGCAGCAGCTCCTTCACAAACCCCTCTCTTTGATCCCAGAGAATCTTCATCACCTGCTCTTCGGCCTTTGTTAGTGTGGTCATATTTGTCTCTTTGGTTTCAAATGATACTACAAACATAAAACTAAATAATTAGTTATGCAACTAAATAATTAGTTAAGGATATATTTATTTAGAATGAAAACCGCTAAAGAACATAATATCAGTCAGAAAAGCAGGGGTATTATTTAGAATGGATATGTATTTGGGGGTGGTCGATAAAATATGACTTTTATTGTTATATGTTTCACATCAAAATTCTAAATTTAACCCGTTGAATTGTGAAAGGAATAACAGAGCCATATAACAATCTATAAAACACTGCGATACACTAAATCATTCAAAACCCATGGAGACAATAATTGAAAATGAACTGGTCAGGGAGCTTGCCAACAAGCATGGCCGATCCCGTGAAAGCCTGATGCCGATCCTGCAGGATCTGGTGGTGCAGAACCGCTATTTGTCGAAGGATGACATGGTTGATGTAGCCAGGGAGCTGGATATTTCCGCTGCAGATGTTTTTGGGACAGCCACTTTTTACACCTTCCTCGATACGGAGGTGCGGGGCAAGTACATCATCAGGATCTGCAAAACCATATCCTGTGCCATGAAAGGCAAAAATGATATCCTCTCTACCATCGAGGATATCCTTAAAATTCATGTTGGCGAGACCACCGCCAATAAAAAATTCAGTCTTCTTGAGGCCAACTGCATTGGCTGGTGCCATAAAGCACCGGCCATGCTGATCAATGATACACCATATACCGACCTGACTCCGGAAAAGGTGACAGAGATACTTCGTGAATATATCAGGAAATAGCACTGCTAAAACAGAATAGACATGAGCGAAAAGCACATAAAAAGGGTTGATCTGATTTTCGATAAAGTCGACTGCAGGAAGATCCTGGAAAAGATTATGAAGATGAAACCCGATGACATATGTCAGCAAGTGATTGATTCGGGTCTGAAGGGGCGGGGTGGCGCTGGATTTCCAACCGGAATGAAATGGAGATTTGCTTTAAAGGAGAAGGAGCCGGTTAAGTACATTGTCTGCAATGCGGATGAAGGCGAACCGGGAACTTTTAAGGACAGAGAGATCCTCGACCAGGTTCCGGGGAAGGTATTTTGCGGTATGGCAATTGCCGCCCGTGCTGTTGGGGCAAAAAACGGCTATGTATACCTGAGGGGGGAGTACAAGTTCCTGATCCCTAAGCTGAACGAGCACCTTGATCATTTTCACAAACTGATGGATGAGTTTAACCACAATTTCAGGATCCACATCCGGTTGGGGAGTGGTGCCTACATCTGTGGCGAGGAGAGTGCCCTTTTTGAGTCCATTGAAGGAAAACGGGGAGAGCCCAGGAACAAGCCACCCTATCCCACTGTATCCGGATTGTTTGGGAAACCCACCGCCATTAACAATGTGGAGACCCTGGTATATACGGTTACGATCATGCGATTTGGTGCGGCCCGTTTTAAAGAGCTTGGGACCAAAGACTCCAGGGGTTCAAAGGTTTTCTCTGTTTCCGGAGATACTCCGAAGGCGGGAATCTTTGAACTGGAACTTGGAATGTCGGTGAATGAATTTGTTGAAGAGTTTGGCGACGGAGATACAAAGGCGGTCCAGGTAGGGGGTGCATCCGGTTTCTGTGTTCCCAGGAAGCGGTTCGAAGAGACGATCATCGGTTTTGAAGGTGTTCCCACCGGGGGATCGATGAAACTGTTCAATTCGACACGTTCCATGTACAATGTATTGCACAATTACCTTGATTTTTTTACTGAGGAGTCGTGTGGTCAGTGTACACCATGTCGCGTGGGGTGCCAGCAATTGTTGAAAGGTGTTGAGGCGGTGAAGCGGGGCGATAAAAACTCCAGGTACCTGGATGAGCTTGTCAAATTGTCCAAAACCATGAAAAGGGCATCAAAATGTGGTTTGGGACAGTCGGTCGGAAATGCCTTCGGCTCCATCGTGGAGAACTTTAAAGAGGAGATCATTTACTAGTAGAAATCAGACTATATTCAAATATCATGGTTAATCTATCTATCAATGGCATGGTGCTGAAGGTTCCGAAGGGAACCACCATTCTCGAAGCTGCAAAAGAACTGAATTTTAGAATTCCAACACTTTGTCACCATGATGACCTCTGTGTGGCGGGTAATTGCAGGGTGTGTGTTGTGGAACAACTGGGGGGGAAGAACCTTCTGGCTGCCTGTGCCACCCCGGTCAGTGATGGGATGCAGATCCTGACCAATTCACTGAAGGTTCGTGCCGCGCGAAAACATGTGATTGAGCTGCTTCTGTCGGAACACAATGCCGACTGTACCAAATGCTATAAAAACGGGAAATGTGAATTACAGGACCTCTCCAACGAGTTCGCCGTGGGGGATCACCTGCTTCTCGATCTGACAGATATCAAGGATTATACCGTAGATAAGTTCTCGCCTTCCATACGGAAGGATGACAGCAAATGCATCCGGTGCCAGCGCTGTGTCCGAACATGCGAACAGCTGCAGGGGGTAAATGCACTTACGGTGGCCCATAAGGGTGATCATATGAAGATCAGCACCTTCGAGGATCTCTCCATGGCCGAGGTGATCTGTACCAACTGCGGACAGTGTATCAACCGCTGTCCCACCGGTGCCCTGGTGGAACGTACTTACCTGGATGAGGTGTGGGATGCCATCCTCCATCCGGAGATCCATGTGGTTGTCCAGACAGCTCCTGCTGTGAGGGTGGGCCTCGGTGAGGAGCTTGGACTGGAGCCAGGCAACCGGGTGACCGGCAAAATGGTGGCTGCCCTGAAACGACTTGGCTTTGATTCGGTGCTGGATACCGATTTTTCGGCCGATTTGACCATCATGGAGGAGGGGACCGAACTACTGACAAGGTTAAAAAAGGCGCTGGTGGATAAAGATCCTGATGTTGCACTGCCCATGACCACCTCCTGCTCACCGGGCTGGGTAAAGTTCATTGAACACACCTTCCCGGAATACCTTCCCAATGTATCTACCTGTAAATCTCCCCAGCAGATGTTCGGGGCACTTGCCAAGACCTATTATGCCCAGGTGAAGAAGATAGATCCGAAAAACATAGTGAGTGTTTCTATCATGCCCTGTACAGCCAAAAAGTATGAGGCCAACCGTCCCGAAATGCGCTCCAGTGGTTACAAGGATGTGGATTATGTGTTGACCACCAGGGAGCTTGCCAGGATGATTAAGCAGGCCGGTGTGGACTTCAACAGGCTGAAGGAGGATAAATATGACAGCATCATGGGGGATTCCACAGGTGCCGGGGTGATCTTCGGCGCAACCGGTGGTGTGATGGAGGCGGCCCTCCGGACCGCTTATGAAATTATTACAGGCAGGGAGGTTCCATTTGATAACCTGAACATTACCCCGGTCCGTGGTATGGAGGGTGTGAGGCTGGCCTCGGTGAAGATTGAGAAGTGTAAGGAGGAGTGGAGTTTCCTGAACGGGGTGGAGCTGAAGTGTGCCGTGGCACACGGACTGGTCAATGCCCGAAAGTTAATGGATGGTGTGAAGAGTGGCGATATTGAAGTTCATTTCATCGAAGTGATGGCATGCCCGGGTGGCTGCCTTGGTGGAGGCGGACAACCCATACCCACCAATGAAGAGATCCGCAAGAAGAGGACCGAGGCGATCTATGCAGAGGATATGTCGATGGAGCTCAGGAAATCCCATGAGAATCCCGAAGTGGTGGCGATCTATAAGGAGTTCCTGGGAGAGCCCCTGGGTCACAAATCCCATGAACTGTTACATACCCACTACACCGAGCGGGTAAGGTATTAATTAGTGTCTGTCTACAAACACTTATTAGTCTTTGCGGGCGTATTAATCAGAATCATAGAGTTTAATGAACTCATAGGAATTCCCGCTCCAGTCAAGAAACTTAAGAAAGGATTGAGAGGATATGACCACAGTGGCGGTGTTTTCATTGGGGTGAAAGCTGATCTTGCGGGCCGATTGAAGGGCATCATCCAGAAAAAGGTGCACATGATTTTCCTCATCGTTAATCAGGCCGAATACCGATACGGATCCTCCCGACAAACCAAGGTATCGCTCCATCCTGTGTGGTGAGGCGAATGAGATCTTACCCTGTTTGAGCCTCTGTTCCAGCTCGCGAATATTGAGTTTTCGGTCATGTCTAAGGATCACCAGGTAGTGCCGGTTTCCTTTATGGTTTCTGAAGAAGAGGTTCTTGCAATGGGTGGCCTCGATCCTGTCCCAGTATGGAATGGCCTCTTCAACGGTTGGAACCGGAGGGTGCTCATAGACCTCGTATTCAACACCCAGGCTATCCAGAGTTTTAAGTACCTCTTCCCGATTGGTCATCATGGTGGTTTGAATCTAAAATTAGCGGATATTTTTTTAGATAATGGCGGTTTCGGTGAAAATACCCTTGAACAGTCGTGTTTTACCGGTAAATGGTTTGTTTATGCTGATCCTGCTGATCGGGTCTCCTGCGCTTGTTTCCACCCTGCCTGCCCTGGACAGGATACATGCCTGTCAAAACAGGGAGAAGCCACTTTGATTGTGTACCTGGGGTTGGTAACTTTCATTAAGCTTTTTGCGTATATCATTAAAATAATACACAAATCCTGTAATTATGAAGAAATTAAGCCTTATTCTTATGTTGGTGGGCATTCTCTCTTTCTCCTGCGAAAAGGAGAATGACCCCGAGTCTTCAAACAACCTGGCTTTCGCCGATTTGATATCTCTTATGGGCAGCTCTCCAGATCAGGTGCTGAAGGAAGCTCCAGGTACGTTTATGGCAGATAATTTAGAAACTGAAGAAAGACGAATAGCATTTCAGTTCACCCCGGAGAATCTCGACATTGAATCGGAATTTCAGCTACTCTTCGTTTTTTCCAGGGACAGTCTCTCCCAGATATTTATTCAAAATGATGAGGAATTCACAAATCAGGAGTTTGTTTACCAGTTATCAATGTTAGCTGCAGAAGAGGACTGGTATTCCTTGGAGTTACATAAATTGGTCTATTATGTTATGGGGATTTCTTTTGGTGAGGTAGAGTATTTCTCTTCTGCTAACCAGATGTGGAGTTTTTTTACCATGACACCTGTCTCTATTGGAGAGATTGAGGAGCTCAATTCACAATGGAGCGGGCAAGGCTATACATTGGGTATAAATTATAAAAATGGGGTTTCAATGTTTAACCCTGAAGCATCCGGTCATAGGGGGTATGTAGTCATTATGCCGGACGCTTTCAAATGATCGCTAACGGCAGTAATTGTATATAGCGTTTATCAAGTGTGGGACATACTGGATTACTCGCTTGTTTTCATCAAGCTCGTGATCCAGGAAAAGGAGAGGACTTTATCATAAAACAGAAGCCAATTTTTCGCTGGCACTCAAAATCATTTTGCATTTCCATCGCCTCCATACATGAACAAGTTCATGATAGATGCTCTGAAAACGCAAAAACCCGTCCACTTGCGTGAACGGGCTTCAGTTTTGGGTTGTGGGACATACTGGATTCGAACCAGTGACCTCTTGCCTGTCAAGCAAGCGTTCTGAACCAACTGAACTAATGCCCCCTGTTCCTTTCGGAAATGCAAAGGTAGCAATTCAAAAATTTATGGACAAGTTGCCCATTATTGACATTGCAGTGTTGTCATTGATCTGTTACTCCAGCAGTTCATAATCGTGCATCGACTTCATGAAGGCGACGAAATCTTCGCTGCTTTCTGAATCCATCCACTTCAGGGCAGACCTGGGGTGCTCGTTGAGGGCGCCTGTGATGAGGTAGGGAATATGATAACCCCATTTTATATCCTTCTGCAAAGGATGTATGTGCTTCTGGATCACATCGATCAATGGCAGGAGCCGGTATTTGGGATTCTTTAAAAAGCCAATCAATATTTCGATGGGGCAGTTGCCTGCACCCCTGCCCATCCCCAGCAGGGTGGCATCCAGCATGTTGACGTTTTCTATAATGGCAGTAATGGTATTTGACATGGCCAGCTGCATGTTGTTATGGGCATGTATACCGAGGGTTTTTCCCGGGAGTGCTTTTCTGTACTTCTCTACCAGGTGCTGTATATTTTCGCTGTACATGCTCCCGAAACTATCTACGATATATACGGTGGGTACCTTGCATTTGCTAATATCCTCAAGGGCTTCATCCAGATCCATTTCATTCACCTTTGAGACGGCCATCAGGTTGATGCATGTCTCATATCCCTTGTCAATACAGTACTCCGCCAGGGCTACAGCCTTGTCTACCTGGTGAGCATAGCAGGCCACCCTGATCATATCAATCACAGAGTCTTTGGCGGGTAGGATGTCCTTGGTGTCGATTCTGCCGATATCGGCCATGGCGGAAATTTTCAGAGAGGTTTTATTATCACCTACAACCCGGCGAAGGTCTTTTTCATCACAAAATTTCCATGGACCGACCTCGTCCCGTGAAAAAGCAGATTCGCTGCTTTTATATCCTATCTCCATGTAGTCAATTCCAGCCTGTAAACAAGACTGGTAAACCGCACGTACAAAATCGTCACTGAATTGCCACTTGTTCATTAAACCACCATCACGTACAGTGCAATCCATTACCTTTATCTCTTTCCGGTACATATCCCTGTATTTTAGTTATTTGTTATTTGAATTAGATATATCCAACTGAATCTGAATGTTTTTATCGATCAGTAACCTGAATACCCCCTCCACCATTTTCGGATCCAGCCCCTTCTCTTCTGCCCATGCTTTGCGTTGCTTCAAAACCAGATCTTTTCTCTCCTTAGCGATTATCCCCTCTTCATCACCGCTTTTGAATTTTACGATCTCTTTTACATATTCATGCCTTTGGGCGAATAGTTGAAGGATCTCCTGGTCTATCGAATCAATGGCATCCCGGATCTCATTGATATTACTGCAGGTTTTGGGTTTGATTAAAGATTTCATGATCAATTGTAATTAACTTATTGCAAGATATTGCAAATTGATAGAAATCGAGTACTATTTAAACATATTTATAAGTATATTTTCTATGATGGCTTTAATCCGATACCGGGATGGTGGTTTCCGCAGCTTTAGGAAGCGGGATGATGGATTGTAAAGGAGAGGGTCAGCCTATGGAATGATTCGCATACTTCCCCATGTATGGGGTTGATGGCCATTGCTAAACACCATATGTTCGATGTACGCCAGGCTATTTTCGCCGGTGTACTCAATCAAGCTTATAGTAAATCCGATTCGGGTATCAGCTGCAGGTTTTCCGCCCAGGTTTTTCCAGGGAACAGGGATTTCAATTGTATAGCCAGTCTCCGTTTTGTTGACTGAAAAATTTTGAAGTTCAAGGTTCATCTTTTCCCAACTCCCGTTAAATCCTTCCTGGGAGACAAGTTCACCGCCGGCTCTGACTGTAAATGAAAAGATGTTTTTTGCGGGAGTGGTTGATGAAATGTTTTTGGGGTCTATGCTGAAAACAACACCATCGCTGTCAAATACAGCCTCATCCTGCACCAGGGCTTTTAAATATAGATACTCATCATCATAGGCCACATCAACACCCACATTTGTATTGCTTTTGTGACCCACAAAAAACGGGTATCTGGCATGGGTTTGTTCTATCCCTCCGTAAGGGATGATGTAATCATCTATTTCGTAACCTTCGATGGTCCATATTTCACGTTTGCTGTCTGAATATGCAGTTGTGGCAGTCAAAGCCCACACCTTGCCATCCATCACTGACAGAGAGTTCCAGAGGGCATTCTTTTCTAAGGGGACCACAAAAGGTTCGGTTTTATGGGTGAATGCTCTTCCGGTTTTATCGCCTACCTCGACATACATGGTACTGTTACTTAACTCATCGCCTCCCCGATCTTCAGTACCCTGGTAAGAGAGCGCAATATTGCCAGCGGGCATCTTTCGTATATATGGCGCTCCCTGGTATGCAGAACTATTCTGATCATGATCAAGTGCATAAACCCTGTCTGAAGTACGACCCACCGGGGCATTTCCCCAGTAATTGCCTGTTCTGATAATAGCTGGTTTGAAATTGTGCTGATGGTTATCTTCAATGACCATGATGATTTCATCCGTATCATCTTGATATATTGCCACAGGCATCCCATCCCTTGATGTTTCACTATACGATACTACCTTTTTGTCGATCCAGGTTTCACCGTTGTCTAAGGAGCGAAACATGGTTATATTTTGCTCATGGGTACTCGGAAAATCGTTCTGGTTGGCAAAATATAGATGCAACTCACCACCTGGTAATTCTATAATATTTGGCTCGGCACAACCATTATCATTTACATAATCAATCGTGTAAACAACCTGTTCTTCACTCCAGGTCAACCCGTTGTCTTTGGAAATTTTCAAAGCAATGGAACGAAGAATTGTGTTCTCTCCACTCCCATCCGGTCTCAGGTCATACGGGACAATGATATCTCCATTGCCAAGCTGGATAATTTCCGGTACAGCTCTATTCATACCATTGGCTGCCGAGGATATCCTCACCGGCCGGGTCCAGCTCTCTCCTTTGTCCCCGGATCTGACGATGTCAATATTGTGGTCAGCTTCAAAAACACACAAAAAATCTCCGTTTTGCACCTCAATCATCCGGGGATAACTCGTATACTTTGTACTGCTAAATCTTGAGACAGGTGCTAATCTTTGTGAAGAGCTAAAATCCCAGGCTATTCGTGCTCCTGTTACCGGATCTTTGTAGGTCAGATCCTCTTCCGGTTCATCATCCTTGTTGCATGAAGCTACACCAATGATGATGATCAATAAACTCCATCGTATTGATTTGGTCCAATTGTTAAACATATTGTATTAGGATTCATCGATCTATGCATAAAACTATTTCAACACAATAATAGTATATTACATATTGACATTGGAATAATTGCCGGAAAAATGCGAAATTGTGCATGGTACTAAATCACTTACTATGAAAAGAAGACATTTTATTAGAACCGGGGCTGTGGTTTCCGCAGGTCTGGGAAGCGGGATGATGGCCTGTTCCGGCGGACAGGCCCGACCCATCAATAAAAGGGAAGCGGTACTCAGCCTGATCAATGATAACAAACCACAGGAATACATCCCTGCAGGCTTCTTTACACATTTCGACAAGAAATACCATACCGGGCAGGCGGCTATAGATAAACACCTGGCTTACTTCAGGCAGACAGGACTGGATTTTGTAAAGATCCAGTATGAAAAGGAGTTTCCAAAAATACCGGAGATCAAGAAGCCAGCTGATTGGGCCAACATGCCCCTATACAAAAAGGATTTCTTCGAGGAGCAGCTGGCAGTCATTGAGGGCATTGTCAAGAGTGCAAAATCGGAAGCACCCGTTATTGCCACACTCTATGCACCCTTTGCCATGGCCGGTACCACAACCACCTATGAAACGGTGACCCGGCATCTGGAAGAGGACCCGGAACAGGTGGTGAAAGGATTGGAGATCATTACGGAAAGTCTGATGAACTATGCAAAGGAGTGTATCAAACTGGGTGTGGACGGGTTCCTTCAGAGCACCCAGGGAGGGGAAGGTGGAAGGTATACCGATTACCGCCTGTTTACCGAATATGTGAAACCTTTTGACATGGCCATTGGAAAGGAGATCGAGGAGCATTGTTCATGCAACATCCTTCACATTTGCGACTGGGCCGGGGACTATGATGATTATTCGGCTTTTGTGGATTATCCCGGACATATCGTGAATAGCAGCCTTCACCTGAGAAATCATCAACAGATCACAGCGAAAGAGATGTACAGCCTGTTCAACAGACCCTTTATGGGAGGCATGGACAAAAGGGGCATCCTCACATCCGGATCGGAGGCTGAGATAGAGGCAGAGGTGAATCAGGTGCTCTCTGAAGCGCCTGAGAAGTTTATCCTTGCTGCTTCCTGCACCGTTCCGGGAGATACAGATTGGGAGAGGATTAAAACGGCTGTGGATACAGCGCATCAGTACAAGAGAGGCTGATCAACAGAAGATTCATTACGGTTACAAGAGCAAACTACTAATACAGGTAGGCACTCTTTTCGAATTCCTGGCTCTCAAGCATCTTCTTCAGCTGCTGTTTATTAATAACCATGGCCAGGGAGATGTACCAGATGCCGGTTGATTCAAATTGAGAATAGTTTACATCCTGTCCAAAATCTTTTCCAACATAATCGTGGTTCAGGAAATCTTTCAGGTAGAACTTCACTTTCAGATTGAGCCCGCCTGGGAATTGCACACCTGCAAAAACAGATGGATTCCATGGATTGACCCTGTCGCTGCCCCACTCTTTCTCCTTGGCCTTGATATCATCCACAAACAGTTTTTGTTTATAGTGGAACATCCACTCATACTCTCCCCCTGCATAAATAAAATAGTGTTTATCGATCATTCCCAGTTTTAGAGCAATTGGGAAACCCAACGAATAACTGCGGCGCTTCACCTTTACATCCTTGTCCCAGTTTTCCTGTGTATCATCTACAAATCCCAGGTACTGGTACCGGTCTTCCATGATCAGTCCCACGTTTCTGAGGGCAGCTCCTGCATAGAAACCGATGTTGTTATTCAGGTCGAGGTTATACATTTGCTGGATGTGCAGAAAAACAGTAAAACGTGGATTTGTACTTACCTTGGTAGTGTTGCTGACCCCGGTGAAATTGACATCGGCACCCGACAGGATCACCTCACCACCGCCTGAGCGGTATACGTTTACCTGGGCGCTGGTCTCCAGTGAAACAGAGGCCAATATTAAGACTGCTGTGATGATGGTTGTTTTCATTCCGGACATTTGTTTGTGCATGTTTTTGTAAGAACACACAAATTAGGTAATTGTTTTCAAGTTCTCAAGCAGCAGGTTTTCAAATCGCTCCATGATCCTTTTAAGAACCGGATGATCCACCCTGAACTGAACCTCATCTAACTGCAACACCGGGAGCACCTTTGGGGATGTTCCGGAGATAAAGCACGAGACCAGGCTGCTTAGTTCGTTCTGGCTCACCGGCCTCTCTGTCACTTCGATTCGCTCCTGCCTGCAAATCTGTAGCACATATTTCCTGGTGATTCCCTGTAGAACATTCTCTGCAGGTGGGGTGACCAGACGATCTTTAGAGTCAATAAAAAAGAGATTGGACCTGCTTCCCTCGGTAATCTCGTCCCGCTCATTTACCAGGATGGCCTCGTATACGCCATGGGTACGGATATGGTTGGCAACCGATACCCTGAAACTGTTATCCCACTTTTTAATACCCGGGTTGGGGCGTTCATGCCTGTAAGAGGCCACCTGCACACCACTTGAATACATGGACTCCCCGGGATAGTGGTATGGTACAAAATAGCACAACAGGTTGGGTGCATCATCCCTGCTTTTCTGAATGCAAATCCTGATGTTTCCCAAGGTCAGCTTATTGTACCGGAGCAGGGTTTGCAGACTCTTCAGGATTGCTGGTTCTCCCGGGATCTCCAGACCCGATTGAGCAAGTGAACGTTTCAACCGCTGGAGATGATCATCAAGAAAAAGGATCTTTCCACCGATCAGTCTCACCACTTCGTAATAGACATCGACCGACATATCAGGTTGAAAATCTGACACATCTGCCGATTCTCCGTTGATCGTATATCTCTCTCCTAAAATCTTTCCTGTTGTCATTCGGCCCTGATGGAGGCTGCCGGGTTCATCCTGGAGGCTTTAATGGATTGCCAGCTAACAGTGATCACGGCAATGGTTAATGATAACAACAAAGATATGATAAAGGTCCAGAAGGGGAACTCAATTCTGTAGGTGAAGTTTTGTAACCAGTATTTCATGGCAAAGAATGAGACTGGCCATGAGATAACATTTGCAATGATCACCCATTTTGAAAATTGTGCAAGAAAGAGGGCGAGAATCTGGTTCTGGGAAGCACCCATTACGCGCCGGATTCCGGTTTCCCGGGTTCTCTTTACAGTCAAAAATGCAGAAAGTCCCAGCAGTCCGAGTGCGGCTATGAAAATAATAAATACCGTAAAGGAGATCACCAGGGCAAAGATCACCTGTTCCTCTTCATACAGGAGAGCTAATTCATCACTGAGGTAGCTGTACTGGATGGGGTAAGCAGGATTGAATGCCTCCCTCTGCTCTTCAACCCAGACCAGCACCTCCTGCATTTGATCACCTGAAACCCTCACCGACAGGGTGCGCATGAACTGCGCATTTTCCAGGCAAACCAATACAAGAGGCTCTATCGGATTGTGGAGTGAGCCATAATTGAAGTCCTTCACCACACCCACTATTTCACCTACCGGGTTGTTGGCATCCTGGATATTTACCCCCCTGATAAACTGTTTCCCAATGGCTTCATCGCCCCACTGCATCTCCTCTACAAGTGCCTCGTTGACCACAAATGCCGTGGTCATGTCCGAACCGAATTCCCTGTCGTAAAACCGGCCTTCAGTCAGGGTGAGCCCCATTACATGCAAATAATCAAAATCAACGAAACACTGATTAAAAGCTTTTTCAATCATCTCTCCATTGTTCTGTTGGGCGGTCATCACCTGTTTTCCATAAAACCGTCCTGGTACCGTAGTGGAAATGGCAGTGCCTTCCACCGAAGGATGTCTCTCAATCTCCTCCATAAATGTGGTCACCTTGTTTATAATGGATGTGTCGTTAAGGGTGAGCAACAGGATCTGTTCCTTGTCAAATCCCAGCTCTTTGTTCTGGATATACCCCATCTGGAGAGCCACTACAATGGAGCCGATGATCATTACCGAAGAGATCAGAAACTGGGCGATGACCAGGCCACGACGCAGCCATCCACGGTCCTTTTCACTCACACCGTTTCCCTTCAGGATGGAGACTGGATTGAAGGAGGCCAGGTAGGTTGCGGGATAGATTCCCGAAAAGAGGCCGGTAAGAATGGAGACCCCAATGATGAAAATGAGTACGGCAGGCTGAACCAGCACATGCCAGTCAAAGCTTTTTCCGGTAAGGGTATTGAAAAACGGAAGGGCCAGAGAGGTCAGGAATGCAGCTGCAATTCCGGCCATGACGGCAACCGCTACAGATTCTCCGAGGAACTGTGAGCGGAGGATCCCTTTACTTGCACCACCTACCTTTCTGATTCCGATCTCTTTTCCACGGTTGGTTGCACGGGCGGTGGTCAGGTTTGTATAGTTAATGCTGGCAATGACGATGAGCAACACACCAATGATGGCCATGATATAGACATAATTCATGTTTCCCTTGGGCAGGTCCCAGGTCAACTCATCCTTCTGAAAATGCACATCTCCCAGGGGTGTGATGCGCAGGTTAAAGGAGGCATTGATCTGGTCACCCAGTTCGGCCATATATTTATCGTAAAAGTCCGGAAATTTGGAAAGAACCATGTCAGGCGTTGTGTTTTCTGCCATCAGGACATAGGTATATGTGGCTACATTCCAGAATGAATTAGCACTTCTGTCATTGAACCTCTCGGCTCCGAATCTCTCTTCAATGGTAGCGACAGAAAGCAGACCGTTAAACCGCATATGGGCATTTTGTGGCAACTCTTCAAATACCCCGACAATTGTATAGTTTGATCCATTAAGGGTCTTCATGTTTTCACCGAGAACATCACTCTTTCCAAAATATTTGTTTGCCAATGATTCACTTATCACCATTGTATTTGGTTCATTCAGGGCATTTCCCGGATCACCTGCAACAAAAGGTATCGAGAAGATATTAAACAGGGTGGAATCGGCCCACATGATGCTGTCCTCCTTAAAAGTATCTTCTCCTTTCTCGAAATAGAGATCACTTTGGGCGAGAATCCTGTAGTTAATGATCCTGGCCTGGTCTGTAATCTCCGGATATTCATCCTTCAGGGTTGGGCCAAGGGGGATCTGGGTAATGGCGGTCAGATCCTGCTTTTCACTGATGAAGAAGTCACCTTCGAGCCTGTAAATGCGTTCGAAATTTTCATTGTGCTGGTCAAACGTAACCTGGTCCTGTATATATATAAAAATCAGGATAGCGGCTGTAATGCCAATGGCAAGCCCCAGGAGGTTCAGAAGCGAAAAGAATTTGTCCCTCACTGCATTTCTGGCTAGCGAGAGGAGATAGTTTTTAAGTAATGACATGTGCTTAAACGGATTTGTGGTTTCGCATTGAATTGATAGACCAATCATGGTGCCAAAGGATATAATATTCATTCTGACAGGCACATAGCAAAAACATACCTGGTTTGCGATTGCCCGAAATCGGACAGTGTACTATACGGAACCGGACACCCGGGACTCCTTTTGTTCTTTGATTATATTTGCTATTTTTACGTTATTGCAGATTATGGTGAGCAGCATTCTTCATGAGTAGATTAATTTTCTTTGTTGACGACGATAAAATGATCCTTAACCTGCTGGAATATACTTTCCAGAGCCGGCAGGACTACAATGTGACAACCTTCATGACAGGAGAGGAGTGTCTGAAAAACCTTGGTCAGAAACCACATTTGATCGTACTTGATCATATCCTGTCCGGACCAGGTAAAGAGTGCCTGAGCGGACTTGAGACACTGGTCGAGATCAGGAAGAGGGACAAGGAGGTTCCCGTTGTGATCTTAACAGGACAGGATGATGATGATCTGCTCACCGAATTCATGGAAAACGGTGCCAGCCGCTACCTGACCAAGGATGATTTTTTCATCGATTCACTGATTGAAACAATTCAGCAGGTGATTATCTGATTAATCCACTAGCAGTCATCAATTAATGCAATTATTTTGTTTTTTTATATGAGATAAATTTATACTTTTGCACTCCCAAATTGAAGAGTCGTGAGCAGGAGGGATTCATATGCAGTGCGCATTTCCGGGTTAGAAGATGGAAACCATGATTTTTCGTTTGGGCTTGATCAGCAGTTCTTTGCTTCATTGGAGCAACCGGAGGTAGAGAGAGGAAATGTGAACGCAGAGGTAATCCTGGAGAAGAAACCAGGTCTGCTTTCGCTCCATTTCAGCCTCACAGGAGAAGTGGAGGTTGTTTGCGACCGGTGCCTTGAACCATTCATGACCGGAATCAATACGACCCAGACTATTTTTGTGAAAATGGGTGATACCCCCGGTGAAATTGAGGATGATGTGATCATGATCCATACGGATGATCATGAGATCGATGTGAGGCAGCTTATGTACGAGTTTATTATACTCGCACTGCCCTACAAGCGGATTCATCCCGATGATGAGCATGGAGCTCCGGTCTGTGATCCTGAGATGCTTCGCAAGCTGGATGCTCACATGGGAAGCCAGGCTGAAGAAGAACAGAATGATCCCCGCTGGGACGCATTAAAAGGAATTATTGAAAATAAATAGTAGATATGGCACATCCGAAGAGAAAGATATCGAAGACGAGAAGGGACAAAAGAAGAACCCATTACAAGGCTGAAGCCCCGACCCTTTCCACCTGTTCAACAACCGGAACAGTACACGAGCGTCATCGCGCATATTATGTGGATGGGAACCTTTATTATAAAGGTAAACTTGTTATCGATTCAGAAGCTGAGATAGGTTAAAGCACCATCCGCCTGCGGGGGATGTCAATCACCAGCCGATGCGAATTGGAATCGACATGATGGGGGGAGATTTTGCCCCCGGTTCCACGATTCGTGGTTCTATACTTGCCCGAAAGGTTTTACCTGGAGATGTTGATATTGTTCTGGTCGGTGATCAGGATACCTTCTCCCGATATGCAGATGAGCATCACCTGGATATCAGCGGACTTTCCATCGTACATACACCTGAGACAGTTGGGATGGAGGACCATCCCCTGAAGGCATTCAAGGAGAAACCAGGCTCCAGTATTTTCAAAGGCCAGCAGCTGGTCGTGGAGGGGGCCTTAGACGGATTCTGCAGTGCGGGCAATACAGGTGCCATGCTGGTAGGAGCCCTTCAGATTGTTACATCCATTCCCGGTATTATTCGTCCAGCCATTGCAGCCCCCATTCCGGATATTAATGGGAACCGGTCGGTGCTGCTTGATGTGGGACTCAATCCGGATGCCCGCCCCGATGTTTTATACCAATATGGAACCATTGGTACCATTTATTCGAAATTGGTTCATGGAATTGATGAACCAAAGGTAGCTTTGCTTAACATTGGGCTGGAAGAGGATAAGGGAAATTTGGTAGCCAGGAGCACCCATCAGCTGATGAAGGAGTCCTCCGAATACAATTTTATTGGTAATCTTGAGGCCAATGAGCTCTTTATCTCCAACCGGGCCAATGTGATTGTGACCGATGGTTATGTTGGCAATATGCTATTGAAAGAGGCGGAAGCGTTTTACCGGGTGGTTACAACAAAGGGGGTTGGGAACGGTTATTTTGAAATGTTTAATTTTGAGAAATACGGAGGAACCCCGGTACTGGGTGTAAATGGCCCGGTTATCATTGGTCACGGGATCTCTACCGAAAAGGCAATAAAAAGCATGCTCCACCATACACTTGAAGTTGTGGAGGCTGGTTTGGTCAACAGAATAAAAGAAGAACTGAGCAGATGAGTAAAATTGAGGCTGGAATTACAGGTATTCACGGTTTTGTGCCGGAATACAGGTTAACAAACGATGAATTGAGCACCATGGTGGAAACCACCGATGAGTGGATCATGCAACGTATTGGCATCAAAGAGAGAAGGATTCTGAAGGAGGGAGCTACCTCCGATATGGGA
Organism: Bacteroidota bacterium; assembly: GCA_039714775.1. Classification (GTDB taxonomy): domain Bacteria; phylum Bacteroidota; class Bacteroidia; order Bacteroidales. Next base: position 8,712 of record JBDLIQ010000050.1, on the reverse strand, counting down.
GCTGAAGCAGTAAAAGGACTTCTGGAAAAGACAGGAACGAAGCCCGAAGAGATTGAACTGGTGATTTGCGCTACCATTACTGCCGATTATCACTTTCCTGCCACTGCAAATCTGATTAGCGACAAGGTGGGTATGGTCAACGCATGGAGTTTTGACCTTTCGGCTGCATGTTCCGGTTTCGTATTCGGACTTCAGACGGCAGCCTCTTTCGTTCAATCGGGGAACTATAAAAAGGTTGTGTTTGTAGGTGCAGATATGATGTCGTCCATTACCGATTATACCGACCGGACCACATGCCCGCTCTTCGGAGATGGTGCAGCAGCAGTTCTCCTCGAACCGGTGGAGGAGGGATTGGGAATTCGCGATTCAATCCTTCAGGTTGATGGTGGGGGAGTGAAGCACCTGCTGATGAAGTCAGGGGGCTCTGCAAGTCCCTCCTCCTACGAGACAATTGACAACAGGGAACACTTTGTTTACCAGGAGGGACAGGCCGTATTTAAAGTGGCTGTTTCCAAAATGGCAGATGTTTCGGTGGAGATTATGAAAAAGAATAAGCTTTCGCCCGATGATCTTACATGGCTTGTGCCCCACCAGGCCAACATGAGGATCATTGAAGCGGTAGCTCGTCGCATGGGCATTCCCAAGGAGAAGGTAATGATCAATATTGAGAAATATGGCAATACAACTGCTGCTACCATACCGCTCTGTCTGTGGGAGTGGGAGTCAAAGTTGAAAAAGGGAGATAACCTGATCCTGGCTGCTTTCGGGGGTGGTTTTACCTGGGGTTCACTCTATCTTAAGTGGGCCTATGACGGGAAATAGAAACGATCATGTGAAAAATAATCATTTATTACACACACGAACCTGATTATTTTTTATTTGGGAGTTTAGCTTCGCTGAGCCCTACGGGGTTCGTTTGGCAATTGAAAATAGATTGTGAACAGATGAATTATTGATTACTTTAGCAAATAAAAGAGCAAGAGATGGCAAAAATGGCTGAAGCAGAAAATGCCTACAAGATCAACATGATCGGAGTTGGGACAACCATAGAAGGCAATATTTCTTCAAGTGAGAATATCCGTTTTGACGGGAACCTGGTGGGTAACCTGAATACAAAGGGAAAGGTGTTTGTTGGCCAGAGTGGCAGGGTTACAGGCGAGATAAGGTGTAAGAATTGTGAGGTGGAAGGAGTGATCGACGGCAGAATTATTGTGGAAGAGCTGTTGTCGCTTCGTGCTGTATCCAAAATATATGGTGAGATAAAGACCGGAAAACTGGCCATTGAGCCTGGAGCAACATTTACCGGTAAATGCGATATGGGTGGAAAAAAAGAAAATCCCAACAACGAACCGGGAACAAAGTCAAAAGAGGGATAACAAAGGTACATCCGGCTTGAAATCCTTTGTCCGTTATTCGGGAATCGGGTTTCAGATGGTCATCATCATCCTTCTTTTTTACTGGGCAGGATCCAGACTTGATGAGCGGGCAGCCAACGAAAAACCGGTCTACACAACCATTCTGACACTGCTTGGTGTCTTTGCCGGACTCTACCTTATATTAAAGGACTTTATCGGAAAGAGGGATGATTAGGCAGATCAGATATATCTGGCAAAACCTGGTGCTCACTTCCCTTCTGCTTATGCTGGGGATTCTGTTGATCCCCTCCCTTCAGTTCGACATTTCGATCACCCACTATATCGTCTCCCTTATTTCTGTTTCGGCAATTAACGCTATTGCCTGGTTTGTGATGGTCCGTGGAATTGAAAAAAGTAACCGGGATGGTGTGGTGATTCTGTTTGCAGGTATCGGCCTGAAATTCCTGCTCTATCTCTTCTATATCCTGGTTTTCTGGCTCGTTACAAAAAATCTCACAAAACCATTTATCGTTACATTTTTTGCGCTATATTTAATGTTCACTTTGTTATTGGCATCACACTTGTTTAAGCTGCTGAATAACAAATAATTACATTGATTTTGAACGTGAGATTTTTCGCAGTTGTTTCTACCCTGTTCATAGGAGCCTTCCTCTTCACATCTCTCAGCCCATTGTCAGGGCAGGAGGGGCATGAGGATCAGCACCAGGAAGAGGCTGTTCAACATCAGGGAAAGACAGATTTGCATCAAGGGGAGCAGGATACCGGTCATGGCGAGCTCAAACATGCGGATTCACACGATGTTGATTCACATGATGAAGAATTTAATGCCACTGAGTACATTCTGGAGCACGTTTCCGATTCACATGAATGGCATATCCTTACAACAAAGCAGGGGCATCATGTGAGTGTATACCTTCCTGTGATCCTCTACAGCAAACATTCAGGATTGCACATGTTCTTCTCGAAAAAGATTGCACACGGGCACAACCACCTGGGTTTTGAGATAGGGCATGGTACCATTCAGGTTGAGAATAAAAAGGGTAAGGTGGTTGACAAAAGCCTGAAGGGAAAGATTATAGAGGTGGATGCGCATGGAGAGATGGTTGCAGAGGGGTTGCCCCTTGACTTCTCCATCACCAAGAATGTATTTATGATGCTGCTCTCAGTCATCATTCTGTTGTGGGTATTCCTCTCACTTGCACGTTCATACAAGCGTATTGGAATCAGTGAGCCGAAAGGCTTACAGGGTTTTATCGAACCGCTTGTTATATTTATTGAAGAGGATGTGGCGATCCCAAACATCGGGGAGGAGAGGTACCTGAAGTACATGCCCTACCTGCTCACGGTCTTCTTCTTTATCCTGCTCAACAACCTGATGGGTTTGATCCCCTTCTTTCCGTTCGGAGCTAATGTTACAGGAAACATTGCACTTACCATGGTACTGGCCCTGTTGACTTTTTTAATCACCCAGTTCAGCGGTAACAAGGGGCACTGGCAGCATGTTTTTAATACACCCGGGGTTCCGAAACCACTCTTAATCATTATGATTCCGGTGGAGATTATCGGGTTGCTTACCAAACCCTTTGCACTGATGATCCGGCTCTTTGCAAACATTACTGCCGGACACATCGTTGTGTTGAGCCTGATCTCTATGATCTTTATTTTCAAATCGGTCTTTATGTCTGTACCCTCGATGGTGATGGTACTGTTCATGGACTGCATTGAAATCCTGGTTGCATTTTTACAGGCCTATATATTTACTTTATTGTCAGCACTGTTTATCGGATTGGCGATGCCAGAGCATCACCATGATTAATTATTCACTTAATATATATTTATTATGACAGGTACATTAGCAGCAGTCGGAGCAGGACTCGCCGTAATCGGAGCAGGACTTGGGATCGGAAGGATCGGGGGACAGGCCATGGATGCCATTGCACGTCAGCCCGAAGCCGCTGGAAAAATCCAGACTGCCATGATTATTGCAGCTGCACTGATTGAAGGTGTTGCACTGTTTGCCGTTGTTGTTGCAATGATGGGCAATTAACAGGCAGAAGATTTGAACAGGCCTGCAACGGTTGGTTGCAGGCCTTTCTCAGAAAACAACTAAACACGAAATACCATGGATCTAGTAACGCCGGGAATAGGAATGTTATTCTGGTCAACCCTGTTCTTTCTTGTGCTTCTTTTTATCCTTGGCAAGTTTGCATGGCCCGCCATTCTTACTGCTGTTAAGGCAAGAAATGAGAGCATACGAAAGGCATTGGTTGCAGCAGATAAAGCTAAGGAGGAGATGGCACAGCTGAAGGCTGATAATGAGAAGATTCTTGCAGAGGCTAAAGTGGAGAGGGATGCACTGTTGAAGGAGGCCAGGCAGATCAAGGACAGGCTCATAAATGATGCCAAAGAGAAAGCTGCCGAAGAGGCTAAAAAACTGGTGCAGAGTGCAAGAGAGTCGATCCAGAATGAAAAGGCTGCCGCCATCCACGACATGAAAAAGCAGATGGCAAGCCTCTCTGTCAGTATTGCAGAGAAGATCCTGAGGGAAAAGCTGGAAGATACAAAAGCACAGAAGGAGCTGGTCGATAAGCTTATTAATGAAACGGATCTGAATTAATCATTTTATGAACGAGGGTCAGATATCCGTACGATATGCAAAAGCACTGTTTCAAAGTGCTTCTGAAAAGCAGCTCCTGGACAGGGTATACCGGGATATGGAGGTGCTTGCTGATACCTGTAAACTGGAAGATTTCCAGTATATGCTGGCATTGCCATCTCTTCAATCAACCCAGAAGTGTGCTATTGTTGAAGCTGTGCTGAAGGATCAGATTAGTGATCTGTCAAATGCCCTGATCAACCTGGTGATTAAGAACAAAAGGGAGGAATACCTTCCTGGGATAGCAAGGTATTTCAGGGACCTCTTCAGGAAAACCATGGGGATACGATCTGCTTCCCTGGTTACTGCACAGCCGGTTGATGATGATGCCATGAAGAATATTAAAGCGTTGATTTCAAAGGCATATGATTCAGACGTGGAACTCTCTTCGTCGGTCAGTGAGGATGTGATCGGTGGTTTTGTGCTTACCATTGAAGATATGCGATACGATGCCAGTGTGGCAGCCAGCCTGAGGAAAATTAAGAAACAATTGGTTCAAACGAGTTTAGAAAACAAGTAGCATATGTCTCAGATTAAACCGTCCGAAGTATCGGAAATACTCAAGAAACAGATAGACGGGTTCAAAAGTGGAGTTGAACTCGAAGAGGTGGGTACAGTTCTCCAGGTAGGAGATGGAATTGCTCGTATCTACGGATTGAACAGTGTTCAGGCCAACGAACTGATCGAATTTGACAGTGGCGTGATGGGAATCGTTCTGAACCTGGAGGAGGACAACGTGGGTGCCGTATTGCTCGGTTCATCAGAATTGATTAAAGAGGGTGATCCTGTGAAGCGGACCAAAAAGATCGCCTCCATTGGTGTGGGAGAAAGCCTGCTCGGAAGGGTGATCAATACCCTGGGTGAACCTATTGATGGCAAAGGGCCTGTTTCCGGAGATATGATTGACATGCCGCTTGAGCGCAAGGCACCGGGAGTGATTTTCAGACAACCTGTGAGTGAGCCATTGCAGACAGGCATTAAGCCCATCGATGCCATGATCCCCATTGGGCGTGGACAGAGGGAGCTGATCATCGGGGACCGCCAGACGGGCAAGACAGCCATCGCCATTGATACCATCATTAATCAGAAAGAGTTCTACGAGAAGGGAGAGCCTGTATACTGTATCTATGTGGCCATTGGCCAGAAGGGCTCCACCGTTGCCAATATCCAGAAAACACTGGAAGCAGCAGGGGCCATGGACTATACTGTGATTGTCTCATCAACAGCTTCCGATCCGGCAGCACTTCAGTTTTATGCGCCATTTGCAGGGTGCTCAATCGGGGAGTATTTCAGGGATACAGGCCGGCCGGCCCTGATTATTTATGATGACCTTTCGAAGCAGGCCGTTTCATACCGTGAAGTATCACTGCTTCTGAGGCGTCCTCCCGGACGTGAAGCTTATCCCGGTGATGTTTTTTACCTCCATTCACGACTGCTGGAGCGTGCGGCAAAAGTGATCCAATCGGACGAGGTAGCAAAAACTATGAACGATCTTCCCGAACAGTTGAAGCCCCTGGTCAAGGGAGGCGGATCACTGACCGCCCTTCCAATTATTGAAACCCAGGCGGGTGACGTTTCTGCATATATTCCCACCAATGTGATCTCCATTACCGATGGTCAGATTTTCCTGGAGTCGAACCTCTTTAACGCGGGGGTACGACCTGCCATAAATGTGGGAATCTCCGTTTCAAGGGTAGGAGGGAATGCCCAGATCAAATCGATGAAAAAGATTGCCGGCACACTGAAACTTGACCAGGCTCAGTTCCGTGAACTTGAAGCTTTTTCCAAGTTCGGGTCGGACCTGGATGCCACCACCAAGGCGGTTCTGGATAAAGGGCGCAAAAATGTGGAGATCCTGAAACAGGCTCAGTATGCCCCCATGTCTGTTGAGAAGCAGATTGCCATTATTTACTGTGGTACGCAGGGATTTCTGGGTGAAATCCCGGTTGATAAGGTCAAGGAATTTGAAAGTGAGTATCTCGAATACCTTGAATTAAAACACAAGGATATCCTGGCAGCACTCTCCCAGGGCAAATTGTCGGATGAGATTACCGCAACCCTTGAAAAAGTGACCAAAGAAATCGTTGAGAAATACAAGTAGTCCATGGCGAGTCTTAAGGAGATTAGGGAAAGAAAAGTTTCGGTGGCCTCCACCAGGCAGATTACCAGTGCCATGAAGATGGTATCTGCTGCCAAGCTGAAAAAAGCGCAGGATGCCATCGTTCAGTTCCGGCCCTATGCAAACAAACTGAAGGAGATCCTTGCCAGTGTTGGAGACAGCATGAAGGATGATGAGGATAACCAGTTTGCCATGCAGCGGGAGAAGGAGCGGATCCTTCTTGTCCTGATCACCTCCAACCGGGGATTGTGCGGTGCCTTTAACGCCAATGCCATAAAGGCAACCATCCATCGGGCCCTGAGTACCTTCAGCAGCCAGATGATGGCCCGGCAGGTAGACTTTATTGCCATCGGCAAAAAGGGGAGTGAATTTCTCCGGAAAAAGGGTTACAACATCATTTTTGATGGAAGCGAAATGTTCGATGACCTGACTTTCGAAAGGGTAGCAACCATTGGAGAGATGATCATGAACCTCTTCACCGAAGGAGAGTACGATCATGTGGAGATCATCTACAATGCATTTAAAAATGCCGGGACCCAGATCCTTACCGAAGAGCAGTTCCTGCCTATTCAGATCGGGGAGCTGACCGATGAGAGTGCACCTACCTCAAACATAGATTACATATTTGAGCCTTCAAAAAAGTACATTGTCGAGGAGCTGATCCCCAGGTCACTGAAACTCCAGTTCTATAAAGCGATCCTCGATTCGCATGCGGCCGAGCACGGTGCACGGATGACCGCCATGCACAAAGCCACCGACAATGCCACCGAACTTCTGAAGGAGCTAAGCCTGCAGTTTAACAAGGCACGCCAGGCCTCCATCACCAACGAGATCCTGGAGATCGTGGGTGGCGCCGAGGCGTTGAAGGGATAACTTCCGCATTTAACGTTTCGAAGCTGTACCTCACTTCGTTCGCTAAGGCTTTCTCAACGCTAAATGCTCCAGAGGGATAGGGCAAGCCTATCTTTTGGAGAAGATGCTGCTATTTTTTCTCCAAAATATCCAGCCTGGTCTGTAGCTCTTCAATGACTTTCTGTTGCTGATCAATCATCGATTGCTGCTCCTTGATCGCCTCGATCAGTACAGCAGAGAGTTTTCCGTATGATACTCCTTTGTACCCGTCAGGATTTTCGGTAACCAATTCAGGAAAGACCGCTTCCACCTCCTGGGCAATGACCCCTATCTGGGTCGATTCATCACTTGTCCCTGCATCTGGATTATCTGTGTCCCACCTATAAGTTACACCCCTCAGGTTCATCACCTTATCCAGGGTATTCTCCAGGGTGAGAATATTTTTTTTCAAGTTTCTGTCAGAACCGTCCACAAATCCTGTTCCGTAAGCATAAGCTCCTTTGTAAACCACCAATGAATAGTATGCATCCGGACCGTCTACCAACAACCCGTAATTAGAATGGGGACTTGTTCCTATTCCAACATGGTCATTGATCCGGACATAGTCGTTGGTGAAATCACCCCAGATTAACGTTTTGGAGGTTGTGTTGGCAATATAGAGCTTGTTGGCCCCCGTCTCATTATACCCTGAATATCCGCCAATAAAGACATTTCCATCTCCTGTTTTGTTCACAAATCCGCTTCTGTACCCGATCATCACATTGTTGTCATAATTGGAATCCAGTGTGTAGTTGGTTTCAGCCGATCCCGCCTCCCTGCCTATGACAATGTTGCCATTGCCCCTGTTGGTATAGCCTGCACGTTCGCCCGTATAGACATTATTTGAACCTGCATTTCCTACTCCCCCTGCATCATCACCCACACATACATTCCGGAGTCCGTTTACATTGTCGTTTCCGGCAAAGGCACCCACATAGACATTGTTTCCCCCCTGGTCATTGGCCTCACCTGCCTGTCGCCCCAGGAATACATTCCTGGCCCCATAGATCCCGCTTCCTCCACTAACCTTGTTGTTGTAACCCGATCTGTACCCGACCATCACATTGCCCCATCCGTCTCCCTGGGCATTCAGTGCAGCTTCCTTTCCAATCACCACACTGTTATACATCTGACCGTTTTGAAGGGCTGATGTACCGATCACCACATTGTCCGTGCCGTTGAAATTAAGCCCCGCCCTGTATCCGAGTAGAATGTTGGATCCACCGGTGGTGTTGTTCATTCCGGCCTGGTAACCCAGGAAAACATTGTAATCTGCGCTGGAGGTTAATCTACCTGCCTGGTATCCGATAAACTGGTTATATAAACCATCCAGGCCGATGTTCAGGCCCGCTTCATGGCCGATAAAATAGTTCTTAGGTGTCAGCGACATCAGTTGATTTGATGCAGATTTGGTGTTGCTGTATCCTCCAACTGCGAATCCCCCTTTAACGCCTTTTGCGGCAACCTCTTCATCGAAAAACACATGGGTGCCGGCTGGTTCAACTGTAAGATAATCATCTCCCTCACCTTTGGTTGTCCGGCTGATCCCACCAACAGCAAATCCCCCTTTTACCCCCTTGGCCAGGGGATCTGTTTCAATATAGACCCTGACACTGTCACCAGTAACCCGCATGTACTCCTCGGTAACTCCTTTGTCGTTGCTGTAGCCT
>JBDLIQ010000049.1:0-27541 GCA_039714775.1 Bacteroidota bacterium | reverse complement strand
ATGGCTGGTTCAGGCTTGCGCCCATTGACCAATATTCCTCACTGCTGCCTCCCGTAGGAGTCTGGTCCGTGTCTCAGTACCAGTGTGGGGGACCATCCTCTCAGACCCCCTAGACATCGTAGTCTTGGTGAGCTATTACCTCACCAACAAACTAATGTCACGCATGCCCATCTTTAACCGCCGGAGCTTTAACTATAAAAAGATGCCAGTTCATAGTATTATGGAGTATTAATCCGAATTTCTTCGGGCTATGCTCCAGTTAAAGGTAGGTTACAAACGCGATACTCACCCGTGCGCCGGTCGTCGACTGTCCGAAGACATCGTTACCCCTCGACTTGCATGTGTTAGGCCTGCCGCTAGCGTTCATCCTGAGCCAGGATCAAACTCTTCATTGTAAAAAAAATTTAATTTGCTCAAGGATTCTTCACTCCTTAAAATTCATTTTGGAATTTCAGGTGACTTCTTTACCTATTTCTTACTTCAATATTTTCAAAGAACTTTGTTCCGTTTCACTTTCGTTTTTGCGGACTGCAAAGATAGAAACTTAATCTTAATCCGCAACAACTTTTCTTCACTTTTTTTTCTGGCTTTCGCCTGAAAAAAACTCCTCTTCAACCTTGTTTTAAGAACAACTGCTTGTCAAAAGCGGATGCAAAGATAAGCGCTTTCTATTTGATTCTCCAAATCTTTTTTCGATTTTTTTTAAAAAAAATTCCATTTTGCTGATTTAATGGATTTTAGAGATCAAGCTACAAAGAACAACGTTTTCTCAAACGGGCTGCAAATATAGCGCTTTCTATCTTCCAGCCTAATAAAAACTTCAAAAAATGATGTAGTTTTGTTGTTTCGAACCTTACAGAATGAGTGAAAGACTGGTCATCGTACCCACATACAATGAGATCGAGAACATCGACAACGTTATCGACGCTGTGATGAAACTCTCGCCCGAAACTGATTTACTGATCGTTGATGACAACTCCCCCGACGGTACAGGCAAAAGGATCAAGATGCTGCAATCCAAATTCCAGGGCCGGCTTCACCTGCTGGAACGGGAAGGGAAACTGGGATTGGGCACAGCCTATATCATGGGTTTCAGATGGGCCCTGCAAAGGGGATACCTATATATATGTGAAATGGATGCTGATTTCTCTCACGATCCCAATGACCTGCCCCGTCTTCAGGCAGCCTGCAACCACGATTCGGCCGATGTGGCCATCGGATCCAGGTACATTTCAGGGGTTAATGTGGTGAACTGGCCCATGAGCCGGGTGCTGATCTCCTACTTTGCATCGGTCTATGTGCGCCTGATTACCCGGATGAAGGTGAGGGATGCCACTGCCGGTTTTGTCTGTTACCACAGGGAGGTTCTTGAAGTAATCGACCTGGACAGAATCAGGTTCAAAGGATATGCTTTCCAGATCGAGATGAAGTTCAAAGCCTGGAAGTATGGTTTCAATATTGTTGAATTACCTATTATATTTACAGATCGCAGGGAGGGTACTTCAAAGATGAGCGGCAAAATCGTGAATGAAGCCATCTGGGGTGTGATCAGGCTCAAAATAGGCAGCTGGTTCAGAAGTTATCGCCGGGCGAACTGAGCTCACGAGGCGCAAGCCGAGTAAATAGTGCCAGGTACTGAGCGCTAAGCACTAATATACTATGTTGTTATGGATAATTACCTGATAAAGAATGCGAAGATCGTCAACAACGGGATCATTACCGAAGGATATCTCCTGGTGAGCGGGGGAATCATCGTGGAGGCAGGTGCAGGGGAGCCGCAGGAGCAGCCCGGCGAGGCAGAGGTGGTAGATGCAGAAGGAAAATACCTGATCCCCGGTGTAATTGATGACCAGGTCCATTTCAGGGAACCGGGACTGACACACAAGGCAGAAATAGCCACAGAATCAAAGGCTGCAGTAGCAGGTGGAATCACCTCCTTTATGGAGATGCCCAATACAATCCCGCAAACCACCACCATTGAAGCGCTGGAGGAGAAGTATGAGAGGGCCTCCCAGGTCTCTCTGGCCAACTACTCATTCTACCTTGGAGCCACCAATGACAACATCGAAGAGATAGAGAAACTGGATCCTGCCAGAAACTGCGGGGTGAAGGTCTTTATGGGATCATCCACAGGAAACATGCTGGTGGATAACCGGGATTCGCTGGAAGAGATTTTCGCCAAATCCCCCACCCTGATCGCCACACACTGTGAAGATGAGGCCACCATTCAGCAGAACATGGAGGAGCAAAGGGCCAAATTTGGTGAAGATGTACCGGTTCACCTTCACCCGGTGATCCGCAGTGAGGTAGCCTGCTTCCTCTCAAGCTCCCTGGCCGTTGAACTGGCCCGTAAACACAATGCCCGCCTGCATGTGCTTCATCTCTCCACAGCCCGGGAGCTGGAGCTTTTTGAACAGGGTACAGACTTTGATCTGAAAATGATCACTGCCGAGGTGTGCATTCACCACCTCTGGTTCCATGATGAGGATTACGAAAGAAAAGGGACCCTTATCAAATGGAATCCGGCTGTAAAGACCCGGTATGACAGGGACTCACTGGTAGCCGCATTGCTTAACGACAAACTGGATGTGATTGCCACCGACCACGCGCCCCATACCATTGAAGAGAAGCAGAGCAAGTACTTTAACTCTCCCTCGGGCGGACCCATGGTGCAGCATGCTCTTGTGGCCATGCTTGAACTTGTACACCAGAACAAGCTAACCATTGAGAAGGTGGTAGAGAAGATGTGCCACGCCCCGGCCCGGCTTTTCAGGGTGAAAGAGCGGGGATACCTGGAACCCGGATTCAAGGCCGATATGGTGCTGTTGGATTTGGACCGGGAGTGGACCGTGGCCCATAATAACATCCACTACAAGTGCGGGTGGTCACCCTTTTCAGGGGAGACCTTTCACTCCGCCGTTTCTCACACCTGGATAAACGGGAAACTGGTTTACAGGGATGGAATGTTCAATGAGATGGTGCGGGGGGAACGGTTGGAGTTTGGTAGTTAGGCAGTAAATAAAGAACAACATATTTTAAAAAACCAATAATTCCCTTAAACATGAAGAAAAAAAGCATTGCATTATCAAACTACCCGCTTATCAGTGGAGTCTCTCTTATTGTCGCCCTGGTGATCCTGACTGCCGGGTGCAGGTCTGGAAATAAGGGGGAAAAAGTGGCCGAACAGAAGGGCCTGAAATGCAAAGTGGAAGAGGCCCACTTCGGAACGACACCTGAAGGTGATTCAGCCTCACTGTTCACCCTGAAGAATGAGAATGATTACGTGGTAAAGATCACCAATTACGGAGGCATTATCACCGAGATCCAGACACCCGACAGGGGTGGAAAGATGGGCAACATTGTCCTGGGTTTCGATAACCTGGACCAATACCTGGCGGGTCATCCCTATTTAGGAGCCCTTATTGGCCGCTATGGAAACCGGATCGGTGATGCACAGTTCACCCTCGACGGGGAGACCTACCAGCTTGCAACCAATAACGGAGTAAACAGCCTGCATGGCGGAAACAAGGGGTTTGACAAAGTGGTTTGGGATGCAGAGATGATTAAAGGTGATGACCGTGCCGCCCTGAAGCTCTCCTACCTGAGTCCGGATGGTGAGGAGGGATACCCTGGAAATCTGCAGGTGGTGGTTACGTACGAACTGTTATCCGATGAGTTGTCGGTGACCTATGAAGCCGAAACCGACAGGGCCACTGTACTGAACCTGACCAACCACTCATACTTCAACCTGGCCGGCGAGGGGACCATCCTTGACCATGTTCTCTATATCAACGCTTCACGATATACACCCCCCAATGACCAGTTGATCCCAACCGGCGAACTGGCCAATGTGGAGGAGACTCCGTTTGATTTCAGGAAGCCCACGGTAATTGGTGAGCGGTTTAATGAAGTGGTTGGCGACCCCATGGGCTATGACCACAACTATGTTCTGGACCGGTCATCGGAGGAGATGATTCTGGCTGCAAAATTGTCCGATCCAAAAAGCGGAAGGACACTGGAGGTTTCAACCACCGAACCCGGGATGCAGTTCTATACAGGTAATTTCCTGGATGGAACGCTGGTATCGGGCGATATCACTTTCGTGACCAATTACGGAATGTGCATGGAGACCCAGCACTTCCCCGATTCACCCAATCAGCCTGAGTTCCCCTCAGCTGTTCTGCGTCCCGGAGAGAAATTCCTCTCGCAGACCATCTTTACATTTGGAGTGGAGGAGTAAGCCGGTCAAAGAGCAGATCAGGATTCTCCAAATCCCTTTCGTTCCATCTTACCCCAGGTGTTGCGGTTAAGAAGCTTGTCAATGTTCCCTTTAATGGACATCAACATCACCACGGGGTGGTAGAATATTGGTTCCAGGAAGGCAGTTCCAACCAGTCGGAGCACATCACGGCGCTTTTCATATTTATGGAAGGTGATCTCTTCGAACAGTATCGACCAGATCGAGAGTGAAACAGCAAAGAAGTATACAAAACCGGTCAGAAGAAGGAAAAACGGCCAGTTGAGATTACCGGTAATAACCAGGAAGATAAACCAGAGGATTCCCAGGAACTCGATGATGGGCGCCAGGTACTCAAAGAGCAGCCAGTACGGGTAACCCAGCATCCCCAGTTTACCATATCTCCTGTTGAACAGGAGTTTCCGGTGTGTCATAAGGGTCTCCATTGTTCCCCGGGTCCACCTGCTCCGTTGCCGTGCCAGGATCTTCAAATTGGAAGGCACCTCCGTCCAGCAGAGCGGATCGGGAATATAAACCACATCATAATCGAGGTTGTGCTCGGCCATGTACCTGCGAATACGAACCACCAGTTCCATGTCTTCACCCACGGTATTGGTATGGTATCCGCCGGCCTTAATCACAATCTCCCGGTCGAATATGCCCAGTGCACCGGAGATAAGCAGGAGTCCATCCAGTTCACTCCAGGCCATCCGGCCCATCAGGAAGGCCCTGGTATACTCCATGACCTGTGCCCTGGGAAGAAATTTCTTCGGAAGGTTGATCTTGTTGATATGTCCGCCCGATATCTCGCATGAGTTTGCAATCCGGATCACACCCCCGGCCCCTATCACACGCTTCTCTTTCGCCTCCATAAACGGTTTAACCAGCTTAAGCAGCGCATCGGGTTCCATAATCGAGTCTGCATCAATACTCACCACCAGGTCATTCCGAATCACATTCAGTCCCGCATTGAGTGCATCGGCTTTTCCCCCGTTAAGCTTATCGATCACTGTCAGTTTCTTAAAGGAGCGGTTCTTTGATTTATACACCCCGCGGATCCGTTTACAGGGAAGGCGGTAGTCGAAATAGTAGTTGACCTTCTCAAGCTCATATTTTTCGATCATCTTCTCCATGGAATCGTCTGTACTTCCGTCGTTGATCACCACCACCTCAAAGTTGTTGTAGTAGAGCGACAGCAGGGTACGAATGTTATCAACTATGGTGCGGCTCTCATTGTAAGCAGGTGCAACCACAGAGATCGAGGGTGTCAGAGGAGAGGATACAATGGCATTATAGTCCACATAGCTGTTCTTTCTCAGGTATCTCCTCAGGGAGATTGCAGAGTAGAGGGTCAGAATCAGGTAGGTGCTGAATATCAACGCGGTAATAATAAATACCATGTGGAAAACCAGGAACTTCAATATGTTGATCACACCCTCCATAACTAGTAGATCCGGCCATCCAGGACATGCCTGATAATGATCTGGTAATTTTTATACTCCGATTTCGACTTCATGAGCTTAATGAGCATCGAGATTCCCGGTTCATCGGTATTCTCCATCGCTTTCGTGGCCTGGATCTGCAGCTGAACATCCTCCTCCGTATCCAGAACCCACTTCAGAAAGTTCAGGTATTTTTCATCGGGAATCCTGGCAAAAGTACGCAATATCTCCAGCTTGTTCATATCCGACTCCGTGGGGTACCTCTTCTTCAGTGCGGGAAGTGAACTCTTCAGTTTAATATCTCCACATACACTGATGACCCTGTTTCGTACCTGCTCGTTTTCATGATCAAGAAGCCTGATCAGCTCTTTGCCCACACCCCGCTGTTTGAACCATGAGACCATCTGCAGGGAAAACAACACCACGCTGAGGTTCCCGGATTCAAACCACTGCTTGAAGGCAGGTACTTTAAGGTTATGCTGGATAAGCAGTTCATGCAGGGTAATCTGTTCCCATATGGCCAGCGGCTTCTCCAGCAGGTGCAGAAAATGGTACGGGTTGTCATCTGAGAGCCTTACCAGGGCGATCTGCGCCTCCATCCTCAGGATCTGGTTTGTTGAGTTCAGACTCTCAATCATCTTTTCATTGGCATCCCGGATGTTCATAAAAGCCAGCTCCCTGAAACCTTTTACATTTTCATGCCACTTTCTGCTATGGGCCTTCTTCAGCGAATCTTCATTTAAACCGAGCTGTAGGTATAGCACTTTGATGGCCTCCTTTATCCCGCCCTTGAGGTTGATACTCAAGTCGATCATCTGGTCAATCAGAATCTGGCGGTTTACCCGGTTATGGGCCACCTTTTCCATCTCTATAAGAGCGTCGTCCCTCTGCTCCTCATCAAACAGGTAGTCCATCAGCAGCTTTTGATACACTTCAAGCAGGTACTCTTTCAGCTTCTTCTCCCGCTCCAGCCTTGAGCGGTTCAGTAAAATGATGATCAACAGTGTAACCAGCGCCAGAATCGAATACAAAATTACAATATAGATGATGGTGATGAGCAGGGGAGATTTCTCAAATCGCTCCCACAACCGTTCCGCATAACGAATCAAAGCATGATCCCGGGTTTGGCTTGAATCCCTTTCAGCTACCCTTGAATCATCTGAGACGGAATCGCCGGCAACCACGATAGCTCCTGAGGCAGAATCCAGGCGTTCACCATCCGGAGAGGTGCCTGACAGTGCAGGAATCCCTCCCATAATAAAAATGAGCATGGTCAGGACCAGGGTTCTGTATGTAACCGAAAACCTCATCTCCTGATCCGGAAATAACAGCCTGCCCTTAGGTCGAACCTGTGCCTGAAACCCTGGTCAATATACTCCTCATATGCGTAGCCCATCATCATACCGAGCCTCACGACCGGACTGAGCTGTTTTGAAAGGGCAATTCGTGTGGACAACGCATTCAGCCGGTCCAGGTCTGAAACCACAACAAGGGGCTCATCAGGGGCGGTACCGTACCCCAGGGTGAGGGTGAGGTGATCGAACCTGGTATCAAAATACCACCTGGCGTTCAGATACCAGGAGCTGGAGAGGCCATACTCTTTAGAAAAGAGGTAATTCCTCACAGAGAACCACCAGTTGCCTGCATATTTTTCGGCCGAAAATGTGAGAAACAGGAAATGGTTCTCCCAGTAGAAATAGCGCAGGCCGGCCGATATTCCAAACCCGGCCGGGAGTACCTGCCAGATCTCCAGGGCAGCCCTGTGACCGGGCAGGTAATTGATCTGCGCGTTGGGTGAAACCCCATAACCGGCCAGGAGATAATTTTTCTTACTCAGGGTAAGGTATGCATCCAGATTGAGCTGAAGATCGGTGGAAGGAGTGGTTCCACCCGCATAATATCCGGCGTTCAGATAGGGAATCAGGGTTCCATGCCTGAAGGGAACCTGTCCCCCGGCCGTAAGCATATGCCAGTTACGCACATAGGGAAGTGAGAAATGATCATAGGAGTAGTGCAGAAACAATTCAGGTCCCTCCTGTCCGGATTTCCTGTGCTGCTTCGCCAGTTGCTGTTTCTTCAGAATGTCCGTGGAATCACCTTCAAGTTCCATGGCCCGGTCCGCACAGGTTTCAAGTTTTGCCCAGCTGTTTTCCCACCAGGCCAGATCGACACATGTCTGATACGCTTCAAACAACTCCGGCTCCATGGATAGTACCCTGTCCAACACCATATAGGCGGAGTCAAAACTTCCCTCCCATCCATAGATCCTTGCCAGGTAGAGGGCCACATCATGATACGCCTCATCCTCTTCCAGGATGGCATACCCGATATGTTTTGCATCTTCATAGTTCCCGCCTGTGGCAATTTGCCGCATCAGGGCAAATCCCTCTTCGGGGTTATCATACCTGAGCGAATCCTGGGCTCCTGCCAGGGTCCATACAGAGATGAACAGCATCATCAGAAAAAGGTTCCTGCACATGGTTTTAATTAATTCTCTCCCATATGGGATTTGACCATATCCACCATTGTATCCAGGTCAAATGGTTTGGTCAGATAACCCTGCGCCCCCAGCTCCATGGCATGGTCCCTGGTCTCATCATTAGTAATTCCTGTTACCACGATGACAGGGATTTTGTTGTCAAGGGTTGTATTGATGTATCGTACCAGTTCAAGGCCTTTGGTGTAGGGCATGTTGATATCGGTGATGACCAGGTCGACCGCCTCCTCTGACAGGACCCTGATCCCCTGCTCCCCGTCTTCTGCCTTAAAAACGGTGTAACCCGCCTTCTTTAAAGCAAACTCCATGGTCCGCAGGGTCATTACATTATCTTCGCAAACTAGGATATTCATTGACATTTCATGGCGTTTAGATGTTTTTACGCAAAACTACTGCACAATGATGCGATGTTGCTCCAGGTTTTGATCAATAAACAGATTAAATAGATAAACTCCTGCAACAGCATTCTCAATTGCCACCTGGCTGGTGGCATTAACTATCCTTTTTGTAACTATTTCCCGGCCTGTAAGGTCTACCACCTGCAAACGGGCCTCCTTAAATGGCTGTGAGATCTCTATATAAAATCGCTCTCTTCCCGGATTCGGATAGATAACAACAGAGTGGGAAGGTTCATCAAACGCTGAATAGAGGGGATAACCCACCCGAAGAGAGACCGGGATGAGTGTGGAATATGCCATTCCGTCGTTGAGGTAGTAGGCAAAAAAATCATCACCTTTGAAGGTGGGATCAGGGGTATAGTAGAAGCTACCATTGGGATGCAACTGAAGGTTCCCGTGGCTGGTCCCGTCTCCAAATGAGAGCAGTGCCTGCATCTCATTTCCATCTATATCAAAATCGTTCTGCAACAGCCCCTCCTCACCTCCGACCCAGAAGGTTTCACCTGGCCAGACATGGAAGGTATCGCTCCTGCCAATGGGGGAAGAGTTGAATTGAGGCAGCAACTGTTTCAGCAGGTGGAATGATCGCTTTTTCCGCTCGATGGGTGGATGGCTGGCAATCTTCTCATAATCCCACGGATTCCACAGGTAACGCTCTGACTGATACAGTTCATCCCGTAGCTTGAGGGTCAATGCAATCCCATCGGAGAGGCTGTCCTGACTCTCCAGCACGATATTGGCCCCCTCCTGATGTGACACATAGTGCATGACCCTTCTTACCGTTGGTGCACTGAAATTGATCAGGGTCCAGGGGATCCTGATCTCCAGACTGTCCTTGAAAACCGTGATCGCATTGAGAAACTGGTAGGGATCCTCAGAAGATGAGATCTGCAGCTCTCCAATGTACTGTGTTCTGTCGTTGAAGTAATTGGTTTTCCACCTGACCGGGTTCCAGGCCCCTGCATCGGTTGCAGTTGAAACCACAGTGTCGACCCTGACCATCGCCTTGATCCCGTAGCCATCATAGCTGGGAATGACAAACAGGTCGGACCGCTCTTTGGCGATGGGGATTCCAAGGGCAAACTCTGCCCTCAGGGTATCTGTCTCTCCCCCAATGGAGGTGCCGTCAGGCAACACCGATTCACCCAGGCCGGATTCATAGGTATCCAGTGCCACCCAGAGGGTATCATTCGGGAATTGCTCTGTCTTCATATAGACCCGCATGCGGAAGAAGGCGTAATCAGAAAGTACCTTTACGCTGGTAATGGAACGATCCGGGTAGCGGCCGGTTTCAGTGTATGGTTCCGGAGGCGAAGCGAAAGAGAGAATGCCAAAATTTTGTTCCGGTGATGTGATGTTGTGCCAGAAATGACGGTACTCCCTGTTTGAATAGGGGTTGGTGATCCAGGTCTGCTTAAACCACTCGTCAATCAGGGAGAACTGAATCCCTCCTGCACAACCCGATTCAAGAATATTGTCAAACATCCGGATGGCATAGTCTCCCTGGGCTATCTCTGAAAGGCCCCCATGATGCATGCCCGAAGGTGACAGGTGGCCGCTGCCCCAGCTGGATGGTACCCCGAATTCAGCAACAACCAGCGGGATCCCGGGGTAATGGGACTTCAGATCTTTAAGGTAGCCCAGGTAGCTGTTGGGGCCCTGCACATCCGATTCGGCATTGTACAGAGGGTCCTCAACGATAAAATCAGGATAATAGGGGTAGGCATGATACCCGATAAAAAAGCCTGCCGAAGAGTCTGTACATACCAGGTTGGCCATGTCTATCTTCTCATCATCCTCCGTACTGCCTGCGTTTTGCTGTTCCGTTGGATGGGTCAGGGGGTCCAGGGTGGGCCAGGAGGAGAAACCCACCGGACGAACCGATTGATAGTTAGTCTGCTCAAAGAGCGCCAGGCTATCGAGTCGGTGTGTCAGCCATACCTCTGCCGGATCCCCTTCGGGAAGCCGAAAAAAGCTGCCGGAATAAGCGGTTGCTTCGGGATGATTTTGATTCGTAATGCGCACTTCATCCGGGAAGATCTCCCTCCCCGGAAGGTAAGCGATCACCCAATCGGAAATATCGGCACTGAACGTTCCGTATGCTTTCCCATAGCGGTGATCGATTGTGATATCACCATGCACAGCGGCAACAACCTCCCTGATCTCCTGACTGAATGATTCAGTCTGTTCAAAGAGGTCTGTGGCGGTCTCATGCTCCTCCAGCCAGACACCCTGGATCACCAGCAGTGGACTGCGGGGGTATTCCAGGTTGAATTCCCGGATCTCCTCATAGAACCGCGGGTAGTGCATGGTATACAACCGGATGGTGTTGTAACCTGCCTCTTTAATAAGATGGAACCAGCGCCTGTAGTCTTCACGGGTTGCCGCCAGTTGCCCGGGCTGGGTGCCGGGCACTGAAACCCCCAGGTTGATGCCTTTGATGACCACCGGGATGTAAGCCGATCCGTTCCAGATGGCAAATTGATCACCCTTTACAGCAAATTCACCCCGAAACCGGTCACCGGCCGCGTCTGTATCGATCTCCTGGCAATGACCACTGGCTGTAAATCCCGATACAACAATGAGCAGAATGAAGCTGATAAAACGAAAGGATGATATATTAACCTGCCATACCATCATCCCAGGTCTTTAATCAGGAGTTCAATGTTCTGGACACCTCGCTGCTCCAGGATCAGCTCCTTGTTGATCATCACCCGGTCGATGGTGGACTGATCAAAATAGCGGATGGTGACCAGTTCAAGTCCGGTCTGGTAGGCCACCTTGTATTTCATCTCCAGGTCATCCACAACCGCCCTCAGTTTTCGTTTGTCATTGTTCACGATCATCTTGAAGCTGATGGCCGAATTCTGCATCAGGTTGATTTTCAACCCGTGACCACCAAGGGTGCCGAATATCTCCTGCAGGTTGTTCTCGTTGATGAAAGAAAAATCGAGGGGTGAGATCCGGATCAGCACCTGGTCCATTTTGAAAATAAAAGAGGGGGTCAGCTTGTCGTAGGAGAGGTTTCCCACCAGGGTGCCCGGGGCTTCCGGGTCCAGGAAAGATTTAACATGCAGGTTGATGTTCTTATTCTGCAGGGGTTTGATGGTTTTCGGATGGATCACACCGGTACCGAAATAGGCCAGTTCGGTTGCATCCATGTAGGAGAGCTTCTCCAGCAGGATGGTATCGTCGAAATACTTTGGGTCGGCATTCAGCACACCCGGAACATCCTTCCATATGGTGACACTCTCTGCCCTGAGCATGTAAGCCAGGATGGCAGCAGTATAATCGGAACCCTCCCTCCCCAGGGAGGTGTTCTGGTCGTTGATGGTGGAAGCGATAAAGCCCTGGGTAATCAGGATATGCTCCCCATTGAATGCAAAGTGTTCGTTAACCAGCCGCTCTGACAGCTCCCAGTCAACCTGTGCCTCCCGCCAGCTGTTATCAGATTTAAGAGAGCGCCTGATGTCCATCCACCGGGTGGAGAGTCCGCACCGGTTCAGATAGTGACTGATGATTGTGGTGGAGAGCATCTCCCCGACACAGATCAGCTGGTCATAATCGTAGTCAAAATTCATTGTGGGCTCTTTGGTGAGCCTTTCGGAGAGGAGATTAAGAATCTCCCTGACTGCCTCAAATACAGGATGTGATTTCTCCTCAAAAAGCCCGTTCACAACCTCCTCATGCATTGCTGTCAGCTTTGCAACCTCTTTCTGCAACTCCTTCTCACTGCCCGAGGTATAGGCCTCAATGATCCGCTCCAGGGCATTGGTGGTTTTCCCCATGGCAGATACCACCACCACAATGTGTTGACTTTTATACTTTTGAAGGATTGTTACAATGTTCCTGACTGCATCTGCGCTCTTGACCGATGCCCCTCCGAATTTAAAAACTACCATGCACTACTTTAAATAAATCTTAATCTCTATTCAAAATTAATAAACATAGGGGATTTAAAAAACAAGAATATTCTGAACCGAAGGATGATCACAGCAGGCTGATCAGCCTGGCGATCCTCTCTCCGCTCCTCTCCAGCAGGATTGGTGCATGTTCAATTGCCCAGGTGAGCTCTGAGGGTTTCTCAAGGATGGGCATGATCACATCAAAGCCTGCCTCATAAAGATCCTCAGCCCCCTCCTCAACGGTTCCCGCTATGCCAATAACGGGGAGACCATGCCGCCTGGCCAGCTGTGCCACCCCATAGGGGGTTTTACCAAACAGGGTCTGCCCATCCAGCTTCCCCTCCCCGGTGATCACCAGGTCTGCCTCCTTCAATGCCTCCTCCAGGCGAACACATTCAGAGACCATATCAAACCCCTTCATAAGCTGTGCTCCCAGGAATGCCATCAAACCGGCTCCCAATCCACCTGCTGCCCCTCCGCCCGGCAGCTGTTCCACCTCTTTACCCAACTGATTATTAATCAGTCCGGCAAAACGGGAAAGATTGGTGTCCAGTCTCTCCACCACCCCCGGAGCAGCCCCTTTTTGCGGACCATAGGTATGAGATGCCCCTTCGGGGCCGGTCAGGGGGTTGGTCACATCACAGGCCACCCTGATCTCTGTGTGGCCAATCCTTGGGTCCAGCCCATCCATCACGATCTCTTTCACATCTCCCACTGCTCCTCCACCATGACCCGCGGGATCACCTTTTCCATCCAGGAACTCCACCCCCAGGGCCCGGGCCATGCCCATGCCCCCGTCGTTGGTGGCGCTTCCGCCAATTCCCAGCAGGATTTTGCTACATCCGCTGTCCAGCGCATGGCGGATCAGCTGACCGGTTCCAAAGGTGGTGGTAACCCACGGATCTCTTTCATCCCGCTCCAGCAACTCCAGTCCCGATGCTGCAGCCATTTCGATCACTGCAGTGGAACCATCTCCGGTGATGCCAAAAAAGGAGGGTACCTCCCTCAAAAGCGGATCCATCACCCGGACCCTTATGATCTTTCCGCCGGTGGCATCGATAACCGATTCGACAGTCCCCTCGCCCCCATCGGCCATTGGAATGTTTACAATGCCGGCATCCGGCCATACCTTCCGGATTCCCAGTCCAACGGCTTCCGCCACGGACAATGCATCCATACAATCCTTAAAGCTGTCGGGAGCAATAACTATCTTCATGATCTCTGGCAGTTGGATAGCGAAAATAGTGATTATTCCTCAACTGTTGATATGATCATTTTTTGTTAAGGGATTGTTGGCAATAATCCCTAAGTTTGCCCGCGCATCAGATCATGATAAAGAATCCCTATCCATCTCATCCTCATTTTCCCGGACTCACCCGCGCACTCAGGGAGAAAGAGAGCGGTCTGCACTACCTGGAGGGGTTGTCGGGTTCGGCCCGTTCGGCCCTGATACAGGCCTGCCTGGCTGATCTGAAAGGGTCTCACCTGCTCCTGTTCAGGGAGAAGGAGGAGGCCGCCTACTTCTACACCGACCTGGTGACCCTGGAGGGAACCCCCGACCGCACCCTCTTCTTTCCCTCCTCCTATAAAAGATCGGTGCAGTACAGTCAGACCGATGAGGCCAATATCATCACACGGACCCAGACCCTGCGGAGGCTCTCCGAGCGGAGGGTGGCCAGCTTTATCATCTCCTATGCCGATGCGCTGGTGGAATCGGTGGTGACCCGGAGACAGCTTGAGAAGTCAACCCTTGAGATAAAACAGGGTGAGAAGATCGATATGGAATTTCTGGAAGAGGTGTTGCAGGCTTACGATTTCCATCTGGTAGATTTTGTGTATGAACCGGGACAGTACGCCATCCGCGGAGGGATCGTGGATGTATTCTCCTATGCCTCCAGCACCCCCTGCCGCATCGACTTCTTCGATGACGAGGTGGACTCCATCAGGCGGTTTGACACCGATTCACAGCGCTCGCTGGAGACATTGAAAAAGGTGAACATTATTCCCAACATCCAGTGGGAACATGAGATGGGCGAAAAGCGGATCTCTTTCCTGGACTATATCCCCCGGGGAACCACCCTGTGGGTGGACCAGCCGGAGCTGCTCTGTGAGCAGGTCCAGTCGCTCTATGACAGGAGCTCATTTGATCCGGAGGGTGAGAAGCCGGTCAGCAAGGAGAAGTTCCTGATCCCGGGCAGTGAGATCCGCAGTCAGATGGAACGTTTCCCGCAGGTGGTTTTCGGAGTCCACCACAAAGCAGCAACTGAACATACCTGGAGGTTTAACACCTCACCCCAGCCCGCCTTCAACAAGAATTTTGAGCTGCTTGTCTCCACCATGAATGAGCAGAGCCGGGAGGGATGTGCCAACCACATCCTCTCCGAAAATAAGAAGCAGCTGGAGCGGCTCCGGGCCATCTTCAATGAGATCGATCCCGAATTGCAGTATGAGGCGGTCTGCCACACCCTCCATGAGGGTTTCACCGACAACGACCTGAAACAGGCGTTCTATACCGACCACCAGATCTTTGAGCGCTACCACAAATTCAGGTTCCATGACCGGTTCAGCAGGAGAGAGTCGGTGTCTGCCAAAGAGCTGATCGGCTTGAATCCCGGCGATTACGTGGTGCATGTGGACCACGGAATAGGGATTTTCGGGGGACTGGAAAAGATCGATGTGAACGGGAAGGTCCAGGAGGCGATCAAGCTGGTCTACAAGGACAGGGATGTACTCTATGTGAACATCCATTCGCTCCACCGCATCTCCAAGTACAAGGGAAAAGAGAGCGGTGAACCGAAAATATACAAGCTGGGTACAGGCGCCTGGCAAAAACTGAAGAGCAAAACAAAACAGAGGGTTCAGGACATTGCACGTGAACTGATCCTGCTCTATGCCAAGCGGAAAGAGCAGGAGGGGTTTGCCTTCTCACCCGACACCTACCTTCAGCAAGAGCTGGAGTCCTCCTTCATATATGAGGACACCCCCGACCAGCTGAAGGCCACCTCGGATGTGAAGGAGGGGATGGAGGCAGCATTTCCCATGGACCGGCTGGTTTGCGGGGATGTGGGATTCGGGAAGACCGAGGTGGCTATCCGGGCAGCTTTCAAGGCGGTATCGGACAGCAAACAGGTGGCCCTCCTGGTCCCCACAACAGTCCTTGCCTTCCAGCATTTCAACACCTTTAAAGAGCGGCTGAAAGATTTTCCCTGCAGTGTGGAGTACCTGAGCCGGTTTCGCACAGCAGCAGAGCAGCGGACCATCACCGGTAAGCTGAGGGAGGGGGGGATCGATATCATTATCGGAACGCACAAACTGGTGGGAAAAGAGATCCAGTTCAGGGACCTGGGTCTTCTGATCATCGATGAGGAGCAGAAATTCGGGGTGGGTGTAAAAGAGAAGCTGAAGCAGCTCAAGCTGAATGTGGATACCCTCACCCTGACCGCCACACCCATACCACGAACACTGCAGTTCTCGCTGATGGGATCCAGGGACCTCTCGATCATCAATACCCCCCCACCCAACCGGCACCCCATCATTACCGAACTGCATACCTTTAGCGAGGATATTATCAGGGAGGCCATTGAGTACGAGGTGAGTCGCGGTGGCCAGGTTTTTCTGATCCACAACAGGGTGCAAAATATCATGGAGATCAAGGAGATCGTTGACCGCCTGCTCCCCGGGATCAGGACGGTGGTGGCACACGGCCAGATGGAGGGGAAAAAGCTGGAATCGATCATTCTGGAGTTTATGCAGGGGGATTTCGACGTGTTGATTGCCACCACGATTATCGAGTCCGGATTGGATATCCCAAATGCCAATACAATAATTATTAACAACGGCCACCAGTTTGGTTTAAGCGACCTTCACCAGCTGAGGGGCCGTGTGGGCCGCTCCAATAAAAAGGCTTTCTGCTACATTTTTTCACCCCCCGTTACCCTCCTCTCCCGGGAGGCCCGAAGAAGGCTGAAGGCCGTTGAAGAGTTCTCGGCACTGGGCAGTGGGTTTAACATTGCCCTGCAGGACCTGGATATACGTGGTGCGGGGAACCTCCTGGGCGCTGAACAGAGCGGTTTTATTGCAGATATCGGTTTTGAAACCTACAACAGGATCCTCAATGAGGCGATCCTTGAACTGAAGGAGACCGAGTTCAGCGGGCTCTACACGAAACCAGCCGAAAAGGCGCAGAAAGACGCCATCTATGCTGCTGATTGTCACATCGATACCGACCTGGAACTGCTGTTCCCGGACCGGTATGTTTCCAACATTGCAGAGCGGGTCGACCTCTACCGAAAACTGGATGCCATTAACGACCGGGAAGCACTCCACGGATTCAGGGAGATGCTGACCGACCGTTTCGGTCCCCTGCCTGCTCCTTCAGAAGAGTTATTAAAAGTGGTTGAGCTTCGGTGGCTGGCCCGCCGGCTTGGTGTTGAAAAAATTGTATTGAAAAAAAGCATTCTGATCACGTATTTTGTAAGTAATCCCGAATCGGCCTTCTATAAATCGGAAAAGTTCAAAGAGGTAATCGGGAACATACAGGCACATCCGGCAGTTTTCCGGATGAGGGAGGATCAGGAGCGATTAAGCCTGCGAAGCGACCAGGTGAATTCAATTCAGGAAGCCTGTGTGGTCCTGCAGAAACTGGGTAATGCTTAACAGATATGAATCTCGTACTAGACCTGGGAAACAGTTATGGAAAGATCGCCGCATGCAGAGGCTCAAAGGTCATTGAGACCGCGGTCTTCGATGTAATCACCAGCAAGGAGATCTCCTACTTTCATGCCCGTTATCCAAAGATGAAAGGGGTCATTATCTCCTCGGTGGTTAACGATTCAAGGGAGCTGATCGATTACCTGGGAAACCTTTTCAAATACTGCATTGAGCTGGATCATAACACCCCCATTCCCCTGGTGAATCGCTACCGGACACCCGACACACTGGGTCATGACCGGATTGCTGCCGCAGTGGGTGCATATACTATTTACCCGAAAAAAACCGTTCTGGTGATAGATGCCGGCACGGCCATCACCTATGACATTGTTACAGCCAGGGGGGAATACCTGGGGGGGAACATCTCACCGGGACTGGAGATCAGGTTTAAATCCCTGAACAGATTCACCAACCGGTTGCCCTACCTGGAAAGGCCCGAAGGGAAACCACCCCTGGTTGGAACCAGTACAAGGGAGGCGATTCAGGCCGGCACTGTGAATGGAATCTTGTTCGAAATTGAAGGGTTTATCTCCGCAATCCGCAGGGGCCATCCAAAATTAAAGGTGGTTTTAACCGGTGGGGATGCGAAATACTTTGAGGGCAAACTAAAAAGTAGCATCTTTGTGGACCCGAATCTGAACCTGATCGGACTTAACAGAATACTGGAACACAATGCACCTGAGGAGATTTAGCTTATTACTGATAGCGATATTTAGTTCAATAACCCTGTACAGCCAATTCAACACCTATTCACCGTATACGCGGTTTGGACTGGGTGATCTTTCAAAGAATGGCTTTGGTCAGAACCTGGCTATGGGAGGTACGGGAGTTGCGATTCATGAGGGCAACAGGATCAACTACCTGAACCCGGCCGCTTCGGCTGCCCTGGACAGCACATCGGTCTATTTTGACTTTGGTGCCAACGCATTTTTTAACCAATACAAGTTCAACGATCCTTCAGGCCAGGGTGCCGGGGATATCTCCAACAGCTGGTGGAACATGAACTTTCACCATGTGGCTTTTGCCTCCTCGATGGGGAAATACCTCGGTTTGCATGCAGGGATCGTACCTTACAGCAGCATCGGCTACAACATTAAGCAGGAGTACAACGATTTGACATCGGGTACAGCACTGGACACATACTATTCAGGAGAGGGTGGGACCATGAATTTTTTCCTTGGTACTTCGGTGAAATTTTTTGATCGCATCTCCATGGGTGTCACCATGAACTACCTGATGGGCAAGATGACCAGGAGACGAAATGTGGAATTCCCCATGAATCCGACCATCTACTCATCCACTGCATCGAGAGAGGATTTTGACCTGAAACAGCCTGTTTTCAGCTTTGGTCTGCAATACAAGGAGGTGATCGGAGATAAGTTCTTCTTCTCGCTGGGCGGGGTTTATGACCTGAAAACAGATGCCAGTGTCGAGATGAAGTACAATGTAACCAACACCATCTACCCGGGAAGACCCATCGAAATAGATTCGGTGACCACCATCACACCCGAATACATCCTCAGTGCGGATACACTGGACAGGAGTTTTAATCTTCCACAGAAGGTGGGGGTAGGCATTGCCCTGGGGATCCCCGACAAGCTGACTGTAACAGGCGATTATTACATGCAGGATTGGACCGGTGCACTTTCCGGCCCCGGATACAAAACCACCAATGCCAGCTCCCTTCATGTGGGTGCAGAGTACACACCGGATGTGGAGGCGCTTCGGGGGTACCATAAATTCATCACCTACAGGCTTGGAGGCTTCTACTCAAACAGTTACCTGTCGGTGCTTAAACCAACCCCGGAACCCGGGGCAACTGACAATTATTACCAGTTAACCGACTATGGCATGACATTTGGAGTAGGTCTACCCGTACGGTCCTTGAAATCGAGTATTAATGTGGCTTTCACGCTGGGTACCAGAGGTACTACCGCGTACAATTTAGTAGAAGAAAATTATGGAATTGTCACATTTAATGTAACTTTACACGATCTGTGGTTCCGTAAACGGAGATTTGATTAAACAATGGAAAATATCAATATGGTTATGAAAACAAAAGTCCTCAAACCCATCTTACTGGCTGCAGTCTCCCTTCTGTTTGTCCTGCCGGCAATTTCCCAAAAAGGAATTGAAGACGGATCAAAATATGGAAAGGGAAAGGATAGCATCAACTGCATTAAGAACCTGTCACTTTATAAGGAGTTCTTCAAGCACAACAATTACAATGATGCCATCGGGCCCTGGAGGACAGTTTTCGGCGAGTGCCCCGCATCAAGCGAAAAGATGTACGTGGAGGGTGTCTCCATGTACCGAAAATTTATCGCATCGGCCGCAACTCCGGAACGCCGGGAGGAGCTGATCGATACCCTGATGCTTATCTATACCCGGCGCATGGAGTACTACCCGAAAAAGAACGGAAGTACCATGGGACGGAAAGGGATCGACCTGCTGCGCTACCGCAGTGGTAACGTCGACGCCATGGAGGAGGGACACGGCTACCTGAAGCAGAGCATCGAGATGGAGAAGAGCAAAAGCCGCGATGTAGTGATCATCAACTATGTGGGCGCCAGCATCAATCTGAACAAGGCAGGCAGGTTCGACGATAACCAGGTGATCGAAGACTACTTTATGGTGACCGCCATTGTGGATAAGCTTCTTAATAAAAGTTCAAGGTGGCCAAAAGCCAAAAAGAACATTGATGACCAGATGTTAAAAAGCGGACTGCTCACCTGTGATGCACTCAACCGCTACTTCGAACCGCAGTATGAGGCCGGGAAAGAGGATAAGGTTTTCCTTGAGAAGCTGATCACCTTCTACGATGCATCGGGTTGTGACCGTGCAGACCTCTATGTAGCTGCATCGGAGCAGATGTATGCCATTGAACCGGGTCCCAAATCGGCACACCAGCTCGCTGTGTTGTTTATTGCAAAAAGTGATTTTAAGAAAGCTGAAATCTACCTGAAAGAGGCTGTTCAGGGTACCGACATTGACCAGGAGACCAGGGCAGACTGGTACTATGAACTCGCTCTTGTTACCAGGTATAACAAGAAATACTGCGACGCCATCAGGCATGCGAGAAAGGCAGTGGAACTCAATGGATCGCATGGAAAAGCCTACATAGTAATGGGTGATGCCATCATCGATTCCAGGGATAACCTTGGAGATGATTTTGAACAGCGTACCGCTTTCTGGGTGGCTGCAGATAAATATGCAAAAGCCAAAGCTGTTGATCCCTCACTGACCGCTGAGGTTAACAAGAAGATCAATGACTATTCGGGACAGTATCCCAACAACGAAGAGGTCTTCTTCCGTGATCTGAAAGACGGGGATTCTTACCAGGTGAAGGGATGTATCAATGCATACACCACGGTACGATCGAGCAAGTAGCCCATACCCGGACAGCCTTTTTGCAAATTTTGTATAGATGATTGCCCGGTCCTGGAATATGATATGGTTGCTAATGGCCGTCCTGGCACTTACTACAGGGTGTGAGAACGACATCGAACGGATCAACCTGATTACCGACGAGACGAAAACCCCGGCAGTGAAGGGAACCAATGTGAAGGTGATCTACAGCGATTCGGCCAGGATAAAGGTACAGATCCTTGCTCCCTCTTTCCTGCAATTCCCAAACGTAGAGAGACCCTACATGGAGTTCCCCGATGGGCTGGATGTCTTTTTCTACAACGATTCACAGATCATCGAATCGGAGATCCGATCCGACCATACCATCTACTATATGGAGGAGAGGTTATGGCATGCCACCGGGAACGTGGTTGCACAGAGTCTGGCTAACGGGGATGCCCTGAATACCGAGGAGCTTTACTGGGACGAAGCGTCAGAGATGATCTACTCCGAGACCTTTACAAAGATCCAGAATGAAGATGGCACTTTTTACGGAAAGCAAGGCTTTGAATCAAACCAGAACCTCACCAACTGGCAACTTAAGGGAACCAGCGGTACAGTAAACGTACAGGATGAAGAGTAGTGCTTCAGCCATATTTGAAGTGGTGTGGTTTGTCCTCGGAGGGCTCATGCTTTTTATGGCTGTGGAGGTAACTGCCTCCAGCGGATTCTCTGAAAGTTGGTACTATTTTCTCTTCTCCTTCCTGGCCTTCACCATGTATTATCTCAAGAGGAGAATGCGCCTAAAACGTCCATAAACCCGATCCGGCATTGTTACTGATCATACTCATCCTGGTCTCCATTCTCTTTTCGGCATTTTTCTCCGGGATGGAGATCGCATTTATCTCAGCGAATAAGCTACGCATTGAGATCGATCGCAAGCAGGAGAAGTTCTTCTCCGGGATTGTCTCTTTCTTTACAAAAAATCCGGCAAGGTATATTGCCACCATGCTGGTGGGCAACAACATTGCCCTGGTAATCTACGGGATTGCATTTGCCATGCTGCTTGAGGAGCCAATCCGCAGACTCACAGGAGGTGGATCACCCGCAACGGTCCTGCTGGTCCAGACCCTGATCTCGACCCTGGTTATCCTGTTCACCGCCGAGTTTCTTCCCAAAACCCTCTTCAGGCTCAATCCCAACAATTCGCTGCGCCTTCTGAGCGTACCGATCCTGCTATTCTATCTGCTGCTCTACCCCATCACCATGCTGACCATAGGTATTTCCAACATCACCATGCGGTATTTGCTGAGGGTTGGTCCCGACAGGGAGTCAGGCGAACATGCTTTTGGCAAAGTGGACCTGGATCATCTTTTAACCACCCTGAGAGATGAACAGGAGTCCGGACCTGAAGAGACCGGGGATCTGAAGATCTTTAAGAATGCACTGGAGTTTTCCGGTCTGAAAGTAAGGGATTGCATGATCCCCCGTACCGATGTGATCGCCATGGAAGAGGATGCACCGGTGGAAGAGCTCTCCAGCCGTTTTGTAGAGACAGGCCTTAGCCGGATCCTGATCTACAGCGATACCATCGACAATGTGATCGGGTATATGAACTCCAAGGACCTGTACCGCAAACCCGACCGGATTAAAACCCTCCTGAAAACGATCCGGATCGTACCCGAAACACTGCCTGTGAACCAATTGCTAACCAGTTTTATCAAAGAGAGGCAGAGCATTGCCCTGGTGGTGGATGAGTTCGGCGGAACCTCAGGTGTGATCACCACTGAGGATATCATTGAAGAGATTTTTGGAGAGATCGAGGATGAACACGACAGCAGCGACCTGGTGGACAGACAGCTGGATGAACACAATTATCTGCTCTCGGGACGGCTCGAGATCAATTACCTCAATGAAAAATATACACTCTCCATCCCCGAATCGGAGGATTATGATACCCTGGCCGGCTACATCATCTTCCACTATGAA
Source organism: Bacteroidota bacterium (assembly GCA_039714775.1). GTDB lineage: Bacteria > Bacteroidota > Bacteroidia > Bacteroidales. Next base: position 5,015 of record JBDLIQ010000049.1, on the reverse strand, counting down.
AGCATCCCCGAAAAGAACACCACTGTTTCGATGGACAACTTCCTGATTACCATCACAAATGTAAGCTCCAACCGGGTCGAGCAGGTGGAGTTGAAAGTGATCAGCTCATAGTGTCCGGTTACAAGTGCATCATCTGGATAAATATTACTATATTCGTACGCTCAAATTTTAACCTGATTTAATACGCATAATTGTAACAATAAATGGCCACACTACAGAACATTAGAAACAAAGCAAGCTTGCTTATAGCAGTCGTAATCGGACTTGCACTTTTTGCATTCATTCTTGGAGATATGATGGGATCGGGTTCTCCTGCCGGTCGAAAAAGAATCGTTGCAGAGATTAATGGAAAGGCGATCGGAGTATCCGATTACATGGACCGTGAGAAGAGCCTGCGCGAGTTTTATCAGCTCAATGCAGGAGGACAATCGCTCGATGCAGAGACAGAACGCCAGATACAGCAAGAGGTCTGGAGAAGGCTGGTACGGGAGACCATCATGGACCGCTCTTACCAGCAGCTGGGCATCTATGTCAGTACAGACGAACTGAAGACCATGGTAACGGGAGACCAGTCAACGGGTTTCAGCAACAACCCCGCACTGAGTGAACCACATCCCATCATTATGCAGATGTTTGCCAACCCGGAGACCGGGATGTTGAACCGTGCTGTGATGACCAACTATTTCAACGCACTGGATAATCCACAGTTCGCACAGGAACAAAAACGGTGGTCGTTCATCGAGAATGAGATCGTGGATGAAAAGATGAACCAGAAATACCTCAGCCTGGTCAGAAAAGGGTTCCAGCCCTCTTCACTTGATCTGAAAGACCATGCTGTCGAAAACGGAAAAAGCACAGATTTTGCCTACATATCAAAGTCCTTCACAGAGATTCCTGATGAAGAGATCACCTTTACCGATGCGGATCTGAAGAACTACTATCGATTGCACAAAGAGGGTTACAACCAGGATGCTGCAAGGACCTTCCAGTATGTGGTGTTCGAGGTGATCCCCAGTGAGAGGGATGTGGAGAGTGCCAGTTACTGGACAGCCCAGACAAAAGCAGAATTTGAGCGCATTCCGGGCGATGAGGTACGCCACTATATCAATGGAAATTCAGATGAGCCTTTCGATACAAGGTACTACACCTACAATGAGATCCCGGTAATAATCAGGGATTCTCTGTTCAATGCATCCCCCGATGTGGTATTCGGACCCTACAGGGAGGAAGAATCATTCAAGCTGACCCGTTCATTTAACGAGCAGATGCGCCCCGATTCAGTAAGAGCCAGGCACATCCTGCTGTCACTCCAGGCATTCCAGGGCAACCGTCCCGCAATGACCCTCCTTGCCGACAGCCTTGTGGATGTTCTTAACAGCGGTGGCAATTTCTACCAGCTTGCCATGGAGTATTCTGCAGATGAAAGTAACCGTGCCATTGGCGGCGACCTGGGATGGTTCAAAGAGGGTTCCATGGTTACCGAATTCAACGATGCATGCTTTGAGAACAGACCGGGTGAGGTGATCACTGCCGAAACGCAGTTTGGGACACATATCATCAAGATCGAAGAGCAGAGCAGAGCCGTTAAGAAGATGCAGGTGGCCACCATCATCAGGAACATTTATGCCAGCGATGAGACCAACCAGGACTACTACAGCCGTGCTGTTAAGTTCAGGGGGAAAGCGACCGACATGGAGAAATTCACCGAGCAGGCCCGTGAATTCGGACTCGAGCCCAGGTTTGCTCCAAACATCACCAGGGACCAGCAGACCATTCCCGGAATTGAAGAACCCCGAAGCCTGATTAAATGGGCCTACACTTCGGAGCTCAACAGCGTAAGCACAATTTTTGATCAGACCGATGACAAATACATCGTTGCAGTACTGACCGAAATTAAGGAAGATGGATATGCAGCCCTGGAGGATGTGAAATCCGAAGTCACCCTTGCTGTTAAAAAGGAGAAGAAAGCCGAAGCACTGATAGCCAGCCTGAATGAGCAACTATCGGGTGTCTCTGATCTGACCCAATATGGAACCGAAAGCAAAGAGATTGTGGGTGAGGCCACACAGGTGAAGTTTGCAAACACCTATGTTCCCGGAATCGGACTGGAGCCCTACATTGTGGGTGCATCCATGTACCTCCCGATCGACCACCTGTCCCAGCCGCTGGTTGGAGAGAGCGGTGTATTTGTGGTTTCGGTGACCAACCGGACCGAACCCGAAACAGCCGGAGTTGTTGACGAGTCCACCCTTTCAAGGCTCAGGTACTCACTCGAATCGAGGAGTAATTACGAAGCCTACAACGCACTGGTTGAAGCGGCCAATGTAGAGGACAACCGCCTGGAGCTGTTCTATTAGCCCTGGCTCCATGATACCGCCTCCTTGCTGTTTTTGGCTACGCCAAAAGAAGGCAGCGGAGCCCGGCATCATTCCGCAAAGCAAAATATTATTACCTTCATGTGCAGGAAATCAGTTTGGCTCAGAACCAGACTGATCTCCTGCATTTTTTTCTTACCAACCCACATCCCAATGAAAACAAAGATTTTTACACTTACCCTCGCACTTTGCACCCTGTTTGCCGCAGGCGCTTATTCACAGAAACCCGAAGGGGTAATTAAAAGGGCATCGGCAGCTCCCGTCATCGGTGGAGCAATCGATGCGGTATGGGCTGAGGCCAATGCCTACAACATTTCACTTCCATTTCGAAGCGAGACTCCTACCCTGGGCAGTGAAGGTGAGACCTTTTGGAAGGCCCTATGGACCCCGGAGGGAATCTATGTGCTGGTTCAGGTGGCCGATGATGAGTTCTTGCCCGCCTATGTTGAAGGCGGCCCGCATTATGCATATGATTTGCCCGAGATCTTCCTCGATGTAAATACAACTGAACTGGAAGATGGACTTGGAGCTGTTGACGAGCAAGGTCACTATATGTTCATCCCTGGTCTTCATGATATGTCTAATGTGGGTACACCGGTGACCATACAGGGTAAGGATGGGTTGTCCTATGCTGTCATCGTCAACAACCCTGATTATTTTATGGAGTATTTTATACCGTTCTCCATCCTTAAGGATAAGAATGAGGAAATTGTTGACAGAAAAGGAGCGCTGGGATTTGATGTGGCTGTCAGGGACAGAGATACCGGAGACAATGTTTGGAACCGTGCTGTCTGGGCCAACACCGGTAATGTGAATGAATCCTGGAACAACATGGACGATTGTGGGATCATCACCCTTGATGAGTTTATCCAGGTGTTACGAATTAACCTGACCAGTGAATATATTGTTACGGACAATGGAACATCGCAGGTTATAGCAACCATTATACCAGCCAATGCATCCGACCAAACCCTTACCTGGTCAGTAACAAACGGAACTGGCAGGGCCACCATCGATAACAACGGAATATTAACTGCTATAGCTAACGGAACCGTAACTGTAAAAGCAGAAGCTAACGATGGTTCCGGGGTAACAGGGGCTTACGAAGTGATCATCTCCAATCAGCAAGTAACCATTGGGGAGTTGAATCTGATCAGAAATGGCAACTTCGACAGGGTTGATGAGGCTGGCTTCCCGGAAGAGTGGGTTCAATTTATGGGAATTCAGGACAGGGAGCCCTTTGTGCAGGATGGTTATCTGGTACTCGATCCGGCCCAGGATCTTAACAGTTTCTATGAATGTCAGTTTGGGCAGCAACAATTTGGTTGTAATGACACCAGTGAATATATGTTCAGCTTTACAGCCTGGTCCGATGAAGCCCGGACTTTCCAGGTTGATTTTGAAGATCCGGAAAACCAGTGGATCCGCTACGGGACATCGGACCATGAATACGCCTTTATCGGTGAATCGGAATGGATTTTCGATGTAACTGCGGAGCCCACCCGTTACAGCTTCTATGTGGTATTTGACAATATGCAGGACAACACCCTTGAATCATTGCAGTTCCAGTTGGGATTATCGGGCGTGGTAACCTACATTGACAGTGTATATCTTGTCAACCTGGAAGACCTTCCCTTGCTGAGTGGATTCAATCCCGTCACATCGATCATTATCAGCTCAGAAGGAGGTGCCACCACATTGGAGAAAGGCGAAACCCTTCAGATGAGTTCCGAACTGGCTCCCTTAGATGCCACAAACCCCGATTTCCGGTGGAGCATCCTTCCCGGTACAGGGTCTGCCACCATTAGCAAGGATGGAGTGGTTACCGGCACAGGTGGCGGGACTGTTAATGTGGTTGCTACAGCCAGGGATGGAAGCAGCTACACGGCAGAATTTGAACTTCTAATTACTGCATTGGTCACATCCATCAAAGTGACTGGTGAGGAGAATGCTACAACAGTCAATATGCAGGATACTCTTCAAATGAACGCTTTGGTCATGCCGGAGGATGCCACTGTCAGCGAGGTAAGCTGGAGTGTCGTTTCCGAAACAGGGGAGGCAACCGTTAATGAGAAAGGGCTGCTGACCGGCGTTGAAGCGGGGACAGTCATCGTGATGGCCTTCGCACAAGACGAAAGTGGAATCTTTGGGGCGCTTCAGGTGGAGGTCATGGATAATACAGGAACCGAATCGCATGTACTGAAACTATTAAAAGCGTATCCCAACCCTGCAGAAAGGGAACTGAACGTTGTTCTCGCAAGAACCAGCGAAAACCATATTGTTACTATTTATAACAGCGTAGGCAACAGAATGGACCAGGCGGTTGTTAACGGTCAGGGGCACAGGTTCGATATCAGCAGTTACCCTGCGGGACTCTATTTTGTGAGGAGTAGAACCCAGGTGGTGAAGTTCATCAAGTAAACATCGAATCCCAGCCTGTAGTAGCCATCATGTTTCCATTGATCATTCTGCAGCATCTTGTTGATGATATTCTGTATCGTGATATTGCAGTACGGCATGGAAGTACATGGCGTGATCATCAAAAACAATGCACAGGCTTCCATGCGGAGGGATTGTGTATTGCGAAGCCTTAGCGAGCGAAGCGAGGTACCAGCGAGCAATTCCCCAATGCGGAGGGAT
>JBDLIQ010000048.1:0-27683 GCA_039714775.1 Bacteroidota bacterium | reverse complement strand
CCTCCTCTACCAGATGAGAATTATCTCCGTTGATCAGGAGAAACTGCGCATCCGCTACCTCTATGCGGATAACCTGACTGAGTCGAGGTAAATTCAGGAGGCTATTTCACCAGGATGATTTTACGTGTTTGCGAAAATTCACCGGATTTCAGGGTATATAGATAGATCCCTCTCTTTAACTGTCCGGTATCAAATGAGGAGGTATAGGTGCCGGCTGACCTGATTCCGTCCACAACTGTTGCAACCTCCCGTCCCGAGACATCATATACTTTTAATGAAACAATCGAAGCGTAAGGAATTGAGAATTCGATGTTTGTTGTTGTGTAACATGGGTTTGGATAGTTTTGTCCCAGGTGAAACATGTTTGAAGTGTTGGTTCTTGATTCATCCACTGCCGTGTGATCTTCATCGGTCATTTTAATGATAAAGGCCTTGTCGGCCACCTCCAGAAACCCGGATGAGGGAACTGTGATGGTTAATATCCCATCCACAGCTTTGCTAAAAGTTTCCTTGTGGTATGCACCCGTCCAGGTTCTGTACCATTCAATCCTGTAGGTTGTATCGGGAACTCCTGTGATGGTGATCTCTGTTCCCCTGACATCATCCCCGTTAATCTCACGCAGCCAGCCAAAACCGGTGCTATCACCAAACATGGCATAGGCATCGGCCGAAAGTGAAGAGGCCTCCACCGGTTTCAGAGGCTCCCTGGTGTAATCAATTAAGCCATATACTTTTCCGAAGGCTGTCAGCTGTTCGAGTACATCATCGTACATAATGTCATGTTCGTTGAACTCCCACCAGAGGGGGGTAGATGCAGAACCGTTGGCCCAGCAGCCCCACAAAGCATTGTGATAGTACTGGGTATATTCAGCCGATGGTGGGGCAATGTAGCTGTGTTGCTCCATAAATCCGGCCTCCCCCATATAGGCTGGCTGCTTGTTATCACTCCACATGTCGGCCGTTATCTTTGCATAATTATACAGACCGCTTCTCACCACATTGGAGGGATACCTCATGGGCCAACCCTTGTCATACAAATGAACATTTGAAACATCCACTTCGGCATACCCTTCCGGCCAGTAATGCCCGCCGTGCTGACTGGCAGTTGTGGGGTGGTTGTATGGGTCATTCTCCTGGAAGTAATCATCCATCTTCTTCACCCATGCCAGTCCCGATCCGTGTTTGCCACCTCCCAGTTCCCAGGCATCGGTTCCGGTAATCTCATTGACAAGTTCCCATATGGCAAAACTGCGGTAACCGGCATAACGCGCAATCAGATACCTGAACTGTTTCTTCTGGTATTCCCAACCCTCCTCATGAACAAAGAACTCAGTGGCATTCATGATCGTGCTGTATGGATTCCTGGTATCCCAGAATCCCATGTCCCAGATATCTTTTGCAATGACCCGGTGTACCCAGATGGCATACTGCATTTTCAGATCCCGCTCCTCAGATAGTTCCAGCAGATGCTCCATCCAGCCGCACTGCAACTGGTCATACCTGCCCAGACCCGATTTGTCGGATTCGAAGATGGTTCCGTTGTCGTAGGGCATATTCATCAGTGCCCAGAAGTTTGAACCGGTTGCCTGCAACCTGTCCAGCATTGCCACAACATCACCCTGGGGCCATGGATAGTAGGCCCCTACGCCATAAAAAGAGCTCCCGTTGTCATATTCAAAGTAGTGTGGGTTCTTCTCAGAGACCCTGATCCACCCTTTATGATTTGATTCAACCGCATTCAATGTGTATTCTGATGTGGTGGCGGTATCTACCCTGTCGATGACCTTCAGGGTATATCTCCACTCCCCTGTTTCATTGGGTGAGAAGCGTATTTTCCACTGATTTACATTGTTGTAATTGTCATAGTAACCGTTGATCTCCCACACCTTCCCTGTTGGAGATGTAAATTGAGCGGAAAGATCCAGCTGGTCGGGATCATACGGATTGTCGTAATCGGCATCCAAAAGAATGACATCAATCTCATGCCGTTCATACAGACCAGGAGTCTCTGAATTAACCGACTCCACATCCACAAACAGTTCACCGGTCGACCGGAAGGTTCTTATCTTCACCGGTCCGGCAGGTTCAAATTCAACGCCGTTAAAGTTTTCTGCTGTAACCTTATAGTAGTAGGTGTGGTTGATCAGCAGGTCACGCTCTGAAAATGAGGTTTTTTCAACTGCTTTTACAAGGTGAGCCGGGACACAGGGAAAATCTGCCGAGTCGCCTCGATACACATGAAAGGTTTTTGTTTCGGCGGGGAAGTTTATACTCCATGCCAGATCCACATTGTTTGAATCTGCAACCACTCCCTGAAAATCATTAACAACGAGCAGGATCTTTTCCGCACCAATGATGATGTCATCAAAATATACAATACCCGATTTTGTTTGGTTGCTGCCACCGTCAAAGTAGAAATAGAGGGTTGTGATGGTGGTGCCGGTGTACTTGGAGAGATTAAATACCAGGTCATTCCACTGGTTGTCACCGGTGATCTCCTGTTGCATCCAGTCATCATTCCCGTTGGCATAGATCGCTTTTACACCGAAGGTGATATCGGTATCGGACCTGTAGCTCATTTTGATACTGGGATCACCACTTGGATCCACTTCCGTTGGCAGCACATACTGACACTGGGTCCACTCGTAACTTGATGCGGTGCGGTTGTAATCTATTTTAAATGTGTTCTCCTCATTGGAGAGGCTGTAGGTTGCATCATGGGCCACCCAGCCGTAGATGGAACCATCGTTGAAATCCTGGACAATACCCGGCAGGATGGTAGATTCAGCTACAATTTCAGCCTGGGCCATGTCGCTCGGGTCAGATTCAGTCTGATCTGTTCCCACTGCGGTCACCCTGTAATGGAAAGTTCTGCCTGTGAGCAGGTCACCCTCCGAATAGGTGGTCAGCGCAGTTGAATCGATCCATGTGGTGTGATCACAGACAAAAGCCGGATCTGTGCTTCTGTAAATATTGAAGAAATCTGTTTCGGCAGGTGTATTCACATCCCAAACCAGGTTCACACTGTTCTGGTTGACCACCTCCGCCTGCAGGTTAAACACCTGGAGCTGGGCATAAGTGGCTACTGCTGTAAAAAATGACAGAAATAGCAGAGGTGTTAGTTTCTTCATGATGGTTCGGTTTAATAGATGATACTTTTTGATATAAAAATGGTGATGAGTGTATGACAAAAGTTCCCCGCCATAAGCAGCGGGGAACCCTGTTTTCAAATTAGCGATGCCGGTTTATCCGCATCAATTGTGCATCTCTATTTTGCAAGGATCAGTTTTCTTGTCTGTGAAAATTCACCAGACTTCAGTCTGTAAAAGTACAATCCCCTGTGCAGTCCGGATGCATCAAGTTCGATGCTGTGGGTACCTGTTGACCTGACACCATCCACAAGGGTTGTGACCTCCCTTCCGGCCACATCATACACCTTCAGGGTTACATGGGAAGAGCGCGGAACCGTAAAGCTGATACTTGTGGTCGCGGAGAAGGGATTCGGATGGTTCTGTCCCAGCGAGAAACCGTGTTGTGACTCATTGATCCGCTCCTCAACACCGAGGGTGCCATCATATCCCTGAAGCACTTTTTTCATGCCCTTTTCAGAATCCCATTGAGCCATCTCACTGTCGATCCAGTGCAGTGCACCGATTTTAAAACCATCAATGTTTGAGACAGCGGCAGCATTCTGTGGTGTAAAGTCCTCAACCAGATCGGAGATCTTATAGATCCCGTTTCCGTCTTCCGTTTCAATACCGGGTACCGTTAATGCATCCCTGTCGCCAAAGTTCCAGTTCCTGTCAAGAACCAACTCCTCATAAAATCCGTACCGGTTGCGCATGTATGATGCCATGTGGTCAACCACCTCTTTGCTGGCAATGCCCGGTGTCACAAGCTGCGGGTCCAGGTCATAGTTGTGGTTGTTCTCCTCCTTAATATTGGCATAGTCTGTAAAGAAGGCCGCTGTTCTGTCATTCATCCAGACCGTCGGGGTGTTCTCCACAGGAACCACTCCCGTCACAAACCATCCCAGCTGGGAGACCGGATAATCGCCCACATCATTGTACTCACCATTGTAGTAATGATCCAGAAGCGGATTGTAGTAGTTGATGTTATCGGCCACATAGACCTTCACATCATCCATTGAGATTAAATCCCCCGGGTTGTAGTAGTGACCTGCTTCCAATGTGTCAACGGTTATCATTCCGTGGTGGAGTCCGTCGGGGTCCTGTCCTGACTTATAGATGTTGGGACATTCACCCATCATGTTGCCATTAACGAAGAGGTTATTTGTTATATATCCTTCTTCAAAATAGTGAACCAGCAGAGGGTACCTGAAAGCATTAATAAAGGAGCAGTGATTCACATAAAAGAAATCAACCACACTTCCCTGCATCACCAGGCCGATCCCTGCATTTGAGATGGTCGTGTTCTCCATCCAGATTGTATCGGCCGGTGATTTTATTTCCATAACCCTGGCTCCCCACTGCTGTTCTGTATCATCCAGATCCCTAAAATAGGTATTAACCGTTTTGAGCACAGCCCCGTCAGAAACATCCATATAGTCAAAATAGGTTCTGTAAACCATATCAAAGACACAGTTTTCAGTCTCCACCCTTTGATTGTCGGTATGCATATAGAACAGTCCGTCGATAAAATGGCCGGCTGTGCTTTTCCCAACCACATAGAGGTTTTTCAGTTTCAGGCTGCCTGTAATATCACCGATGGTCTGTACTGGCCCGTTTCCGTCTTTATCGACAGAGGGGACAATAAGCGCTTTTTTACCGCCCTCGGGTGAGACAATGGTCAGGGTTGCCGAGGCATCCTCAAAAATAATTTTTGATACCATCAGGTAAGCACCGCCCGATTCCAGCTTATATACCCTGTTTGGGTTCTTGCGGGATCCGTCGGCATTGACATCGTTGTTAATTGCCGTTTCCAGTGTTGCCTGGCCCGGTGCAACATCCAGTGTGTCCTGTGCAGTAAGCAGCGTGCTGCACGAAAACATGAGTACTAAGAATGCGAGTAATTGTTTCATCATAACCTCCTGTATTAGATTTATATAATTATGTAATATTAGTAATAGAAGATGACATCCCGGGCCGAACCCGGGATGTCAACATCAATCGCGTTATTTCACTATTTTCCTTGATACAACCCCCTCTTCGGTATCGATTGTAATGAAGTAGATCCCGTTCCGGAGGTCGCTTATGTCCATATCTGCGCCATCGGCATTTATCAGTACTCTTCGTACTGTTCGACCGGCCATATCCGTGATGGTTACCTCCCTGATCACATGGATGGTTCTGATGGAGATCAGATCATCTGCCGGTATGGGATATACCCTGATCTGATCTGACAGCGGATTGTCTATGCCGGTGTTGTCATCAATCGTAACTGTAAAGGATACCCGAACAGAATCAACACCAAAGTAGTTTTTTCCGCCGTCGTCCTTAAGCAGAACCGTTATGGTGGCCGTGCCGTTGGCAACAGCTGAAATGGTTAGTGTGCCTGTGCTCTCCCCGGGCGTGTAATTTGCCATTGCGGTTGCAATATGGTCAGCGGAAGAGGTAACCGCAATTGAAAGGCCCTGTGTGTGTAAAATGTCACCATCGCCAATTCCCGAAAGGTTTACGGTTTCATCCGTATTTAAGCTGGTAATGGTTATGTTATCAATGGCATCGATTATCGGAGCGGCATTGACAAACATGTCATTGGCGTTCCCGAATACCTCAACCTCCCAGATCGAGGGACACCATACCGTGTTGGCATCTACCACATAACCGCCCGAGTCGGAGAGGATCCTCACATAGCGTGCGGGGGCGGCATCAAAAATGACATTATCGAATAATCCGTCTCCGTCACCCTCTGTATGTACAACATCCCACGCTGTGCTGTCAAGAGAGACCTGGATTGTGTAGTCGGTGGCAAAGGCTGCCTCCCACAAAATAAGAACCCTTTGAACCTGGTAATCCCCTTCAAGATCGATGACCGCACTGCCACGGTTCTCATGGATTGATTCATCATACGGTTCGCAGTATGGTGCCCATCGTGTTGTGAAATCCCCATCAGTAAGATTCTCTTTAATAAGATCGTCGCATTGACTATTTACAGCTGTGTTTTTATCGAGCGCAAGGTTATTTACCGTATCAATGAGGACAATCAGCTCTCTGCCGAATTTAATATCGTCAACATAATAATCTCCTGCTACCGGCTTCCCTGCATCTGCATCTCCACCTATACCCAGCATGATAGTGCCAATTTGGTCACCTGTTCCGGTTAAAGTATATGATAATTCATCCCAGTTGCCGCCTCCGGTAGTTTTCGGAGACATCCAGCCTTCACCTAAAGTGACAGACCAGTCAGCGTTTACAAACTTGGCGTACACCGGTACTCCGTCCACATCGGATTTAACCTGCAGGGTAAGCACATACTCCTCCCCGGATGTGGTGGGAATATCGACTTCAAATGCAACTACCTTATTCCACCATTCACTGTCTGTATCGGCTTTGACCATTTTCAGAGCTTTGTCGCCATCAATAGTTACAATACCAAGTTCTCCCTCGCCCCATTCTGCCCATGAAGACATGGGAGCGTTTTCAAAATCAGAGATAACTATGGTATCAAAAGTAATATCATCCACAAAATAATTTCCTACTACCGGCTTCCCTGCATCTGCATCTCCACCTATACCCAGCATGATAGTGCCAATTTGGTTACCTGTTCCGGTTAAAGTATATGATAATTCATCCCAGTTGCCGCCTCCGGTAGTTTTCGGAGACATCCAGCCTTCACCTAAAGTGACAGACCAGTCAGCGTTTACAAACTTGGCGTACACCGGTACTCCGTCCACATCGGATTTAACCTGCAGGGTAAGCACATACTCCTCCCCGGATGTGGTGGGAATATCGACTTCAAACGCAATTACCTTATTCCACCACTCACTGTCTGTATCAGCTTTGACCATTTTCAGGGCTTTGTCGCCATCGATAGTTACAATACCAAGTTCTCCCTCGCCCCATTCTGCCCATGAAGACATGGGAGCATTTCCAAAATCGGAAATCACCTGTGCATTAACCCTGGCTGCAAAAGCTACCAGGAGCACAATAATAAATGTAAAGATCTTTTTCATAGCATTGGTTTTAGTGTACGAATAATCATTCAATCATTATTGGTATTTGTCTAGTTTGTTTTCAAAATGTATATGAAACACCTGCCTGTATGCTTCTGCCGTAATACTGTCTCGAGGTGGGTAGAATATAGGCTCCTCCGGCATCCATAAACCTCTCATCCATAAACTTGTTGATGTTTTGAAGATTGGCTGTAAAGGAGATGTGTTTGGTTATTTTCTGGCGGACCGCAAAGTCAACCTGGAATATATCATCAATGTAGCTGTCCCTGAGCGACCACCTTGTATCAACCCAGGAGAGGGTGTTTTTCTGGTACCTGAACGAAAGGTGCGAGCTGAACCCTTTGTATTCGTATCCAACCCTGACATTGAACAGGAAGTTGGGCTGATCCACAAACTTTGCCTCCCTGTTGTCATAGAGATAGAAATTCTCATACACAGGGACACCGAAAATTGTGTCTGTGGCAACACCCTCTATCTTCAGGTAATCGTGTTTTCTGTTTGAGGTCAGCAGGGTGGCATTCACATCGAGAACAATTCCGCTTAGCGGACCCGGCAGATACCTGAAGTTGGTTTGCAGACTGAATTCGATCCCCTTAACAGTGGCGCTGAACCCGCTGTTGAATGGCATGCTTGAATAGATGGTGGGATCACCGGTAAAAATCCCTTCGAAATATTCCGGCCCAATCAGGTGCTGTGAAATATCCTCAGGTAGTCCAATAATGTTTTCCAGTTTAAAGGGTTCATATCCCAGATAGGAGGTGAGCCCGTCAATCTGCTTGTAAAAACCATTGATGGTCAGCAATCCGATCTTGTTGGTATAGTAGGCGTATCCCAGGTCGAAATTCCATGCGACGGCCGGTTCCATTTGCGGGTTTTGCTTTGTAAACCAGCCTGTCTGCTCCGGAATAATGGCCATGGGCGTAATATCCATAAAGCTGGGTCTTGTTGCAGATTTATATACTGCCCCCTGCAACTGGCTCGACTCATTGAGTTTGAACTTGGCATTGATGCTTGGAAAGAGATGGCTGTTCAACCTTTCAGATTGAACGGGCTCTATCTGGCTATAGCCCATTGGTGTAAGTGCCAGCACGATCTTGTTGGATGTGAAATCGGATCTTTTCTGCTCAAACCTTACCCCGGGCAGAAGCATGAGCCTGTTGTTGAGAAAATTTAACTCGGCCATGATATACCAGGCCGCAAGTGTCTCGGTTACTTCGTAATCCTGGTCAAAAGCGGTCGTATTTCGAAAATAGTAAAGATTATAATCAGTATACAGTTTTTTATGTACCTCTTTGGCCTTCTGGTGGTCGATGGTCCATCCCATGGCCGAGGTGTATTGCCCGTCCATGAACTCACCCCAGTCATAATCCTCATCGATGAAATTTATGGCAGGGATCCCGTCCACATCCCTGTAACCCGGCAATTCACCTGCCGTGATCATTTCGGGAAACTCACGATAGACTGCATCGCGCGGATTACCGCCCAGACCATGCCTGAAGTCCACTGCAGACCAGTCCCTGTCACTTTTTCGTCGGGTTTGATGATATTTCCCTCCCACTTTAACATGCCCGGCACCCCAGTCTCCAAGCCTGACCGGAATTTTCCAGTCGCCTTTTAATATGATGTTTTCATCTGTAACACCCTGGTCCCCGGCACCCAATATAACCAGACTTGCCTGATGCATGGAATCTACAAGCACCTGTGAAATCAGATCGGCTGGATTTCTGTAGAGCCTGTTGTGAAAACTGAAAGCAGTGTCGCTCTGTGCCGCATCTTTATCTGCATAGAGAGAACCGAACATGGTTCCTTGGCTTTTCACAGAGACATAGGTTGCATCAATATCAAGGTCAGTGTTCCAGAATGTAAAGCTGTTGCTCAGGGTATGTGACCGGACCGTTTTTTTCCAGAAAGACTCGCTTACCGTTTGTGTTAGCTCATCTTCCCACACAAAATCATATTTGTTGCTTCTGTCCAGGTTGTCAGAGTTCTGAAGGTTTAATATATTCTTAAATTTAATGGTCCAGTTTTCAGTCTTATAATCGAGCATCAGGGTGCCGCCGGTTCTCCTTACCATCCCGATATGCTCTGTCAGGTAGGCATTGTCGGTATATATGTTATAGGCACCGCTGTCTGTGGTTGAAGGCTCAGGGATGGAGTACCCGGCGCTCATGTTATCGGAATTTCTGGCCCTGTTCTCAGTATTGGCCAGGAGCAATATGCCCAGCCTGTTATTAAGGAACCGGTTGCTGACCGAACCGGTCAGGTTATAGTCGGAGAAACTGTTTGCCATGTCGCTGTATGCGCCCAGCGCCTTCAGGTTGAAATGGAACCCTTCTGCTGCTTCTCTAAGCTTCAGGTTTACCGTCCCGCCCAGTGCATCCGCGTCCATATCGGCCGTAAGGCTTTTGCTTACCTCAATACCGTCAAGCATGTCGGCGGAGAGAAAGCTCAGCCCCGTGCTCCTGTCCCACGACCCGTCGGGGGGCAACCTGACCCCGTCAACGGTAATCACGTTATATTTTGGGGAGAGACCACGGATCACCACCCGGTCCCCCTCTCCGTTGGAGCGCTGTATGGAGACACCCGGCAGGCGGCCAATGGCCTCGGCAGCATTTACATCCGGAACCTCTTTAATTTTATCTGAGGCAACCACATTTTTGATCTTGCTCGAGGAGATCTGTTGGTTAATGGCAGCATACTGCCCCTTTGCCTGCATGGTGATCACCACCTCTTCCATTGCCACAGATCCCGGCGAGAGGCTTATATTTAGTTCGCTGCTTCTGTTTCCGGCGATCTGCACTGTCAGGGTATCGGATTGATAGCCGATGTATGATATGATGATCCTGTTTGTCCCGGAGGGTAGATTCCGTAAAGTGTAGTTGCCCTCCAGGTCTGCTATGGTTCCAATGCTGGTGCCTGCCAGGACCACATTGGCGCCGATCAGCGTCTCGCCTGTTGTCATGTCCGTTACCGACCCTTTCAGGATACCTGTACTTTGTGCATCAAGCAGCCGGGGAACAGAGAGCAGGACAATCAAAGTGAGCAGGGTGGTGAAGGGGTTTTTTCTATTCATCGTTTCACTTTTTTATAAAAACTGAATCCTGTGGAGAACAACTGTTCTACATAAAGACACTTCAACCTCCACAAGGGATTACACTGCTCATGGTTTGCACTTTTTCCATTAGGTAAAAACCATCAAATATGTATTTTTGACAGATGGGAGATCACGGTCAACCGAACAGAATTCTTTTCACCAGAATCAAGGAGGGGGATTTCTTATCCTTTAATTCTTTGTATAAGAGGTACTACCAGGGGTTGTGTCTTTTTGCATCCCGGATCACCGGAAATCATGACGCGGCCGAAGACGTGGTGCAGGAGGTGTTCCTGAACATCTGGGGGAAAAGAGACAGAATCAATATCAACGGTTCCGTGAAGTCCTATCTTTTCAACGCGGTCAGGAACAGGTCGTTCAACCATGTGCGAAGGGAGAAGCTGAAACTGGGCATCATTTCCGGGATGGCCGGTGATCGAAACAGGATGGCAGTTGAACAGAACCTGGTGGAGACAGAAGAGCTGCGGCTGATCCTTGTTCAGTGTATTGACCGATTACCCCCCCGGTGCGGCGAGATCTTCGGGCTCAGCAGGTTTGAAGGGAAGAGACTGAAGGAGATTGCTGAACAGCTGGATATTTCTGTTAATACAGTGAAGGTTCAGATAGGGAAGGCGCTCTCCATCATACGCACCTGCCTTGGAGAGAAATATGATTTAACTGATGATTAAGGTGAAACAGATAGTTCCGAAGTCTGTTCGGATTGTCATATAAACAGAATGAAAAAGGAAGAGATATATAGTTTTATAGTGCCTGTACTGCTGGGAGAGGATACCCCGGAGGAGAGAGGACGTTTTGAGAAATGGCTGAACGGATCACGGGAGAACAGGGAACTGTTCAGTGAATACAAACGAATCTGGCAGGAGGTGGGTCACCTGGGTGAATATGGAAGGTTTGACCCGGAAAGGGGCTTCCACAGGCTGATGGAGGAGAACAACCTCAGGAAAGTTCGGAAGAGAAGATCCAGAAGGCTGGTAGCTGCTGTTTCGGGAACGGCAGCGGCCCTGTTGGTTGTCCTGGGAATTGGGCATTTTTCAGACATTTTTCCTGCCGAAGACAACCTGGTTAGGATCACTGCTCCAAGGGGTGACCAGACCGAAGCGCTCCTGCCCGATGGAAGCAGTGTATGGCTCAATGCCGAATCCTCCATTGCTTACAAGACAAGTTTTGGAAGAAAGATGCGTCAGCTGGATCTTACCGGTGAGGCGTTCTTTGATGTGAGGAGCGGTTCGAAACCTTTTATTGTCAATGCAATCGGGCAGCTGCAGATCAGGGTACACGGGACCCGTTTCAATGTGATGGCCTACCCGGACGAAGAGGTGATAGAGACCACCCTGGAAGAGGGCCGGATAAGCCTGTTGTTGCCCGGGGAGCAGGGATCTGAGAGGTATATGGAACCCGGACAGTGGGCTGTTTTCCACTCGGGGAAGGAGCGTTTTGAATACAGGATGGTCAATACCGATCTCTATACAGGGTGGATTCATAAAAAGATCATTCTGAGAAATGAGTCTCTATTGCAGTTGGTGAACAGGCTGGAGCGATGGTTCGATGCAGATATTAAGATTGATGAATCGCTGGCAGCTGAAGAGTGTCATTTCAGCGGGATCTTTGAAAAAGAGTCACTGGAAGAGATCATGGATGCCATAGCCAGGGCAGGGGACCTTCAATACCGGATATCTGGAAGAGATGTTGAAATTTTCAGGGAGGGTGCAAAATAGAAGCATCTTATTATTTATTAGTTTTTTTCTTTCCCTGAGTCTGTTTTCCCAGGAGGAACGGGTAACACTACACATGGAGGATGTGACGCGCCAGGAGGTGTTGGACTGGCTCGAAGCAAATACAGCCTACCGTTTTGTGTTCCGGAGGGAGAAGGTGAATGTGGAGCAGAGGGTGAATATCAGGGTCCATGAAGCGTCGCTGGAGGATCTCCTGAAAGAGCTGTTTGCCGGCGAACCTGTCACTTTTCATGTAACGGAGAAGAAGCTGGTGATTATCAGTAGCGACCCGGATAATCAACCACGGTCCATGCAGTCCACCATCAGGGGACTGGTTACCGATGAGAAGAATAAGCCGCTTTCAGGGGCCACTGTACAGGTTGAGGGTACAAGCATCGGCGCCATCACCCAACTGGAGGGGACCTATGTGCTGAGGAACCTTTCGGAGGGAGCGGTCACACTGGAGGTCTCCTATATCGGTTACCAGACAGAGCGAGTTTCGGATACGCTGATCGGGAACATTGCTTCCGAAATGAATTTCAGCCTGGTTCCATGGAGCTTTGTATTTGAGGAGGTGGTGGTGACCGGCCAGGCGCGGGGACAGTATGCAGCTATTAACCAGCAGGTATCCTCCGGCAAGGTCACCAACGTAGTGGCATCGGATAAGATCAGGGAGGTTCCCGATGTGAATGCTGCAGAGTCCATCGCACGCCTTCCAGGGATCTCCATACAGCGCTCCAACGGAGAGGGGGACCGGGTGGTGATCCGGGGCCTCTCCCCCCGGTTCAATGTGATTACGGTAGATGGGATCAGGTTGCCTCCCGATGGGGCCGGTGACCGGAGTACGGGTCTCAGTTTTCTCTCTTCCGATATGCTGGAGGGGATCGAAGTGAGCAAGAGCATGACCGCAGATATGGATGCCGATGCCCTGGGCGGGACGGTGAACCTTAAACTGCGGGAAGCTCTCGGGGGTTTTCATACCAGTCTGAAAGCCCTGGGTGCGTACGGGGACATGTCCAACAGTCTTTCCGATTACAGCCTGACCGGCTCGGTCAGTAACCGATTTCTGGACAATAGGCTGGGTGTGCTTTTCCTGGCCAATGTGGAGAACAGGGCAAGGAACTCGGACAACTACAGTGCTGGTTATTCAGATCCGGTCAGGTGGTTTGATCAGGATGCAGAAGGGGTCAACGTGGATAGCGGCTACAACATCTACACCGATAAGGCTTTTCTTACAGAGCACCTGGGCATGGTCGGCAGGAAAGGGGGGACCCTGATGCTAGATTACAGGGCGGAGCACTGGACCATCAAATTGAAGAACATGGTCAACCTGCAGCACACCGATAACATGGACAGAAGTAATTACTACGATTTTGTATATGAGGATGAGCTGACCCAAACGGTCAGTGAATCACATTGGAACAAGAGGGTGCTGTCGCACACCCTGAGCAACCATTTCACCTTACTGGGAACCAGCCTGCAGATTGATCTCTCCTATGTTTCGATGAGGAACCGTGGCGACCTTTTCGAATCTGTCTATGCCGACAAGGATGCTGTGCAGGATCCAAAAGATTTCAGCTACTCCAACAGGTTGTACAGGGATCCTGTCGATCTGATCGCAAAGGTCCTTGTGGACTCCATGCACCAGGCGAACCTGGTTACCATGGGCAGTGGTGATCATGTTATTTCAGATGAGAATATCATCATCAGGGCCGACTGGAAGATCCCTTTCGCCATCGGTGAGCGGGGTGCCGGGTATCTGAAGGCAGGAGGAAAGGTTCACAGGACCAACCGGAGCAGCGACAAAGACTATTCAGGGATCGACTTCAGACATGGCCTGGGTGGTTATCCCCGCGATGCGCTCTTTGTCGAGTTCCCCGGTTTTATCACGGCAGCTGAATTGCCTGGCTATCGGGATGTGGACGGGGTGCCTGCCATTAATTTCATCGATGAAGATTATGACTGGGGAGAGTTTATGGAGGGCCAGTACACCTCTGCGCTGGGGTGGACCATCGATCATGATCTGGCGAAAGAGGTGCATCATACGCTCTACGCCAAATACAACCACCTCTATTTCAGAAATATGAACGCTTTTAACCAGGATTACCAGGTGGTTGAGCAATTGGCGGCAGGGTATGTATTAGCCGAGCTAAATCTCCTGAACAACCGGCTGATGCTTTTGCCCGGGGTCCGGTTCGAGCAGAAGCGATCCCACTTTGTTTCACACAGAATAGTACTGGCCCTCACCCCCACCGGCTACAGTCAGATCGACCGCGTTAAATCGGATAGGGTGAACAGCCATATTTTTCCAAGCATCAATGCCAAACTCAGGCTGGCTCCGACAAGCCATATTCATCTGGCTGCATATAAAGCAGCAGCAAGGCCCGGCTTCATGGATATTACGCCCATGGCCATTATTCCGGAGCAGACAGGCTGGTTTGCAAAGCAGAATCCCCTGATGGAGCCAGCCATTGCATGGAACTTCGACATGGCATATTCTCTGTACAGTAAATATACAGGGCTCTTCACCATCAACGGTTTTTTCAAACAGATAGAGGGCCTTACCTCCTATATTGAATATGAACCTTTCAGGTTGGATCATATTGTGGGACTTCCCGGGGAGATCATGGATCATCTGATCGGTCCGGAATATTTCGAAGGAATACTTACCGGTGATCCCACCATCTATTCAGGCATGCCTTTCAACAGTGGATACAGGTCGACAGTAAAGGGCATTGAAGTTAGCCTGCAGACCAACTTCAGGTACCTTCCGGGGGTGCTCAGCGGTGTTGTGCTGGATCTGAATGCAGCCTTTATCTCCTCCGAACGCAGGCACGACTACCTGAACCGGCTTGGGATCACAACAGACACACTTCTGGGTATACCGGTGCTTGATACCTACTATTTTTATGATACCCGGACAGCCAGGTTTGTGGATCAGCCAGACCTCCTGTTCAACGGAAGGATCGGATACGAATTCAGGGGTTTCAGCGCACACCTCTCCTTCAGGTACCAGAAGAATGCTCCCTCCTGGATCGATACCCAGTATTCGCTCAGGGACAGTTATATCGATGACCTGTTTCAGGTCGATTTTGCCATGCGACAGAGAATCTCACGGCACCTCTACTTCATGGCAAATGTGCAGAACATCACCAGGTTTATGGATGAGCACTTCATGGATCCCGGCAATGGAGTCATCCTGCCCACCTCCAGCCAGTATTACGGGCGAAGCTTCCAGGCAGGAATATTGTTGCATTTCTGATGTGTGAGTTTCAGTGAAAAGGTTGTATCTTTAATCGGTAAAACTAAAACGTTTTAGTCTTGTTGAAATGTATCAATTATGAAACGTTTATTACCTTATATTTCACTCTTTCTGATCCTTTCTGGTTGTGAGGAACCTGTTGATCCTCCCCGGCCTGCCGGATCAGCTCCTGAAGTTTCCGTCATCTCCATCTCAGGTCAGGAACAGGTAGATTCTGTGCTGACCGGAGCCTATGTTTTCGAAGATCCGGATGGTGATTTGGAAATGGGATCAATACGCAGGTGGTTCAGGGCAGATGATACCACTGCATCGGCGAACAGAACAGAGGTTGCTGCCGATACCGGCTCCTATACCCTGTCTGCTGAAGATGAAGGAAAGTATATCATTTTTGAGATCACCCCGGTTTCAGTTCCCACCACGGCTCTGGATACAGGACTGGCAGTTACAGCCGTAACAGGTGCCATTCATCCTCCACCTGTCATTGAGTATCCCCCGGGCCTCTATGTGGAAGATGGGAAGTTTAAAAAGGAGGGGAAGGAGATCTATGGCATTGGCATCAACTATTTTAACCTCTTCTACAGGGATGTTGCAAAGATGGCATGGGAGGGAAAGTGTGATACATCCTCTTTCGAGGGGCTAAGGAAGCTTTCGGAAGCGGGTATCCCGTTTGTAAGGTTTAACATGGGCGGGTACTGGCCCATCGATTACACCAATACCTATTTAGCAGATAAGGAGCTCTATTTTGAGCACCTTGACAGGGTCATAAAAAAAGCTGAACAACTGGACATTGGACTGATCCCTTCGGTGTTCTGGAATTTCATCACCATTCCGGATCTGCAGGGTGAACATATGGATCAGTATGGAAATGATGACAGTAAAACCATTGAATTTATACGCTCCTACACCCGTGAGGTGGTGGAGAGATATAAAAATTCACCCGCCATCTGGGGATGGGAGTTTGGCAATGAGATGAGCCTCTATGCCGATCTGGGGGAGTGGCAGCCGGAGTTCCCGATATACGTGGCCGGGGGCACACCTGCATCACGTGATCCTGAAAGAGATTACCTGAAGGGAGCGTATGCGGTCAATGCCTTTGAGGAGTTTGCTGAGGTGGTGAGGCTCTATGATCAGACCAGGCCCATATTTTCAGGTAATGCACAACCGCGTCCCTACATATGGAACAATACCCATGGTAATCCTGGCGGAACCGATACAGAGGCCCAATACAAAGAGATTATCCTGAGGGATAATCCCGATCCGATGAATACCATCACCATCAGGGGATACTATGGTGAGCATTATGAGAAACCACTGGGTATAACAGATTACGATGTGCTGGTCGGAAAATTTATGGCGTGGTCGGCAGAATTCGGGAGACCTCTCTTTATCGGGGAGTTCGGGGCAAATGAAGATTATGCCGGCACCGAACAGACCTATCAGGACCGGATCAACACCATAGTTGGCCATAAAGTGCAGCTCTCCGCTGTCTGGAATTTCGATATGGCATATCAAACCGAATGGAGCATCACCTTTGAGAACAGCCGCTCCTACATGCTGGACCGCATCATAGAGGCCAACCAGGTGATGGGAACATTCGGAGATGAATAGTTGAATCTATAAATAGATAATCATGGCAGTAAGGTCCTTAAATATAATCGTTTGGACAGGTTTGCTTCTTCTCCTGTCAGGCTGTAGTGATGATAAAGTAAGCACCATGTCCGGGGCATATGAATATGAAGAGCCGGATATCACCACATTTAAGGAGCTGGCAGAACAGTTCGGAGATGTCCCCAACAGCTACCGGGGTGCACCCCTGTGGGTCTGGAACGACCAGATGACTGAAGAGAATATCCTGGCCAGCCTTAAGGAGATGAAGGAGATGGGTATGGGAGGCGTATTCATTCATCCCAGGCCCGGCCTGATCACCGAGTATCTGTCGGAGGAGTATCTTGACCTGGTTCGCTACTCCATCGACAGGGGTAAAGAGTTGGGACTGTTGGTATGGCTCTATGATGAGAACTCCTATCCAAGTGGTTTCGGAGGTGGGCATGTAACCAGGGAGATGCCCGGACTAGAGGAGAGGGCCCTGGGATTGCGCATGGAGAGGTACCATACCATGTCGGATCAGCAGATAGAGGAGGCATATATCATCCTGTCTGAATATCAGGGTGACCAGTCAGATGTGACCAAAACGATTCTGCCCGATAAGGAGGGTAGTTACTATGCATTTATCAAGACATACAGCCCAATAATGGGGTGGCTTGGAGGATCCACCTATGTGGACCTGCTTGATCCGGAAGTAACAGAGAAATTCCTGGAGGTTACCATGACCAATGGCTATGAAAAGGTGATCACCGATGATGAGTTTGGAACCGTGGTTCCCGGGATCTTTTCGGATGAACCGGAGGTGCCGCCACCGGGTGTGCGGGAGATAAAGTATACTCCAAAGATGTTTGACAAGTTTAAAGAGCGCTGGGGTTACGATCTTGTCACCAGTTTGCCCTCCCTGTTTGAGGAGGTGGGAGCGTGGCGCAAGGTGAGGCATGACTACTTCAAGCTGCAGCTGGAGATGTTTATTGATGGCTGGAGCAAACCATACCACAACTATACTGAAAGCAAGGGGCTTCGTTGGACAGGTCACTACTGGGAGCACAACTGGCCCTATGTGATGGGGGCACCTGACAACATGGCCATGTACGAGTGGCACCAACTGCCGGCCATCGATATGCTCTTTAACGACAATGAACGTACCGACCAGTTCGGCAATGTATTCGCAGTAAAGGAGCTGGGGAGTATTGCCAATCAGCTGGATAAACCCAGGGTCCTCTCTGAGACCTATGGGGCGTGTGGCTGGGAGATCTCATTTGCCGATATGAAGCGGCAGGGGGACTGGGAGTATGTGCTGGGGGTTAATTTTCTGAACCAGCACCTCTCCTATATGACCATCAAGGGCGGCCGAAAGCGAGACCATCCCGTTTCATTTACACACCACAGTCCATGGTGGAAGCAGTACAGGACAATGAATGACTATTTCGGGCGGTTGTCACTCTCATTATCTTCAGGAGAGCAGATGAACCAGGTGCTTGTTATCGAGCCTACCACTACAGTCTGGATGCACTTCTCTCCCCTGAAGACCGAGGAACACGTATACCCCTATACAAACAGAGGATTTGTGGAGGAGGCAGGCAAGAGTTTCCGTGAATTTGTGGAGGAGCTGGAAAAATTTCAGATCGAGTATGACCTGGGAAGTGAGCATGTTATTGAACGGAACGCTTCAGTGAATGGAGACAAGTTTGTGGTCGGATCCCGGGAGTATTCGACGGTGGTTCTTCCGGAATATTGTGAGAATCTTGAGCCGGCCACCTTTACCCTGTTACAGGAGTATCTGAAGAACGGGGGCAGGGTGGTGTCGTTCGCCGATGCTCCGGCCTATATTGATGGAGAAAAAACAGACCAGGTAGTTAAACTTGCCGCAACCTGGTCCGGTCAATGGATCCGGGCAGATAACCTGGAAGATCAATTGAGTCTGCTTGCAGAGAATAGTCAGTTCCAGGTATTGGAAGCCGGGAAGCCGGGCGATAACCTGTTCCATCACAGGAGGGAGTTTGAGGACGGACAGCTGGTTTTCTGGACCAACTATAATGAAGAGAATGGGGTGGAGGTCTCCTTCATGGCCCGGGGTACAGATGTGAGCCTGCTCAATACTGTTACAGGCGAAATTGAATCCTACCCCTTTGAGGAGAAAGATGGATGGCTTACCCTCTCTGCAAATCTGGAGGTGGCAGGAAGCTGCATGTTCTTTATTCATAAGGACAAGGCTGATGTTTCCCGGACTTCGAAGCAGGTTGCAGTCCATGAAACAGAGGTGACTGCAGAACCCTCGCTGATCACCCGTCCCACTCCCAATGTACTTACCCTCGATTATTGCGACCTGGAGCTGGAAGGGAATACCTATCAGTCCATCTATGTGCTTGATGCACAGGATAAAATATATGAAGCGTTTACCAAATTTCAGTATGGCGGGTTGAACCACAATCCATGGACGGCTACCATTCAGTACAGGACCAATGTGATCGATATGGGGAAGGATATTTCCGAAGATGCCTCGTTTAAGGTGACCTATCCGTTCACTATCGGGAATGGTGCCGGAGCCTTATCATTGCAGGCTGTGATCGAGTGGGCACATCTGTACGATGTCACCATCAATGGCCATAAGGTTGATTTTGAAACAGGGCAGTGGTGGCTTGACCGGTCATTTAATGTGGTCGATCTCAGTCAGTATGTGGTTGAGGGCAGGAATGAGCTGACAATTGAGCCCAACCCAATGACCATTCTCAGCGAGGTTGAATCGGTATACCTGCTGGGTAATTTCTCGTTGGAGAGTAGCACGGATGGCTGGATGATTAACCAGGACAAACCCATGGTTTTTGGCTCATGGAAAGCGCAGGGGATGCCCTTCTACTCCGATCATGTCGTGTATCAGAAACGCTTTTCGGCAGACCCGTACAAATCAGTTTACTCAGCGAAGTTAAACAGCTGGGAAGGTACCGTGGCAGAGGTGGTTGTCAATGGAGAGAGTGCCGGAATCATTGCCTGGAAACCGTATGAACTGGATATCACAAGTCTGGTAACTGGTGGGGAAAATGTAGTTGAGGTCCACCTCTATGGCTCTACCCGGAATGTGCTGGGACCGCATCATGGGGACCCAAACCACGAATCGGAATGGGCAAGGAACAAGCTTGGCTATACTTCACCCATGAGCTTTGTGGGAAAACCAACCCAACCTGCAGGCAACGACTATTTCCTGCTGGATTATGGGCTGTATGAGGACTTTTCCGTTGTAACTAATTTAGCGGATGAATAGATAAGAAAGATCCTGCTTATATTGCAGCACTTCACTGGGGAAAAGAGGAGTCTTAATCCAGAATCTCGAAAACTAAAATTAAAACTATAACCGTAACTAAAATAAGGAACCCATTATGAAAAAGATTTTTTCAGGAAAGTTCATTGTGATGCTGGCCTTCTTCTTATTCTGCCTTACAGCCACTCAGTTTGCACAACAGGCAACCATAACCGGCAAGGTGACTGATGTAAAAACCGGTGAAGCGCTGATCGGGGCAAATGTCTATATTGAGGGAACCAGCAAGGGTACGGCTGCCGATATGAATGGGAACTATATCCTTACCGGTGTATCACCTGGGGAGCAGCAGTTAACAGCCTCCTATATTGGGTATGAAAGTAACACTGTATCAATTGCACCTGTGGCAGGAGAGAAGCTGACGGTTGATATTCAGCTTCAATATGCCGGTTCGACCGATCTGGCGGAGGTTACCGTTACGGCCCAGGCCCGGGGTCAGATGAATGCCATCAATGAGCAGCTCAGGGCCAGGTCCATTAAGAATGTAGTGGCTGCCGAGAGGATCCAGGAGCTGCCCGATGCCAATGCTGCTGAGACCCTGGGACGGCTTCCGGGCGTATCTGTGCTCAGAGATGGCGGGGAGGGAAACAAGGTGGTGATCAGGGGCCTCTCTCCCAAGTACAATAAAGTCACCATTGAAGGGATCTCCATGGCCTCTTCTGACGGGGACCGAAGTACCAATATCAGCATGATCTCTCCTTACTCCCTGGATGGGATCGAGGTGTTTAAGGCGATCACGGCCGATAAGGATGCCGATTTTGTTGGCGGACTGGTCAACTTTAAACTGAAAGAGGCAGACCCGGGCCTGAACTATGATGTGGTGGGACAGATGGGATACAACCACCTGAAATCCACCTATAGTGATTATATGTTTACAGGGAGTTTAAGTAACAGGTTTTTTGAAGACAAGCTGGGTGTCTACCTGCAGGGGAATATTGAGCAACGAAACAGAAGCTCCAATGAGATGGGTGCATCATATGATGTACGCAAAAAGGACTCGCTTTATATCAAGCATCCGGTCTATACCCAAACTGTTTCACTTTCTGATATCTTCAGAACCAAGAAGCGGTACGGTGTCACGGCTGTGATCGATTACAGGTTAAAGGGGGGATCCGTCAAGTTTATGAATTTCTTCAACCAGAGCAATACAGCTTCCGATTCCCATACCGAAAGTTATACTATTGCAGGGCTCCACTGGTACAATTCTCAAAGAACAGTGCATCAACTGGGATCCATGAGTAATATACTGGCCTATGAACAGCGGTTTGGCAGGCTGAAAGTGGAGGCCAGGGCATCACACTCCTATTCTAAAACAGAGTTACCCGGCCAGGTGGATGTGCTTTTTAATCAGGCATCACAGCTTTTTCCGGACGCTTCCGTTGTAAACCAACCAATTCCTCCCGATGAAATTCTCAGTTATGCAGAAATAAATGACGGAATGACCCGATTGCACACCATATTGGATGGAAACTCCCTGATGGATGAGCGGCAGCTTGAGGGTTCACTGGATCTCACCTGGGACTTTTTGATCAGCGATCAGATTAACGGACATATCAAAGCAGGTGGGAAATACCGCTATAAGGAGAGGGAATATGATCGTGAAGTATGGGGAGCTGACCTGAATCTTGGGTCAGGAAGGCAGTGTGCCACCATTTATGATGCCTATCCCTGGATGAGGGAGGAGCTGGGTGTGGGACCTGAAGCAAGCCCGTATTTTCCTTATAAATTTGCCAATATCCCGGATTTTGATCATGGGAATTTCATAAATGGTGAATATTCCATGGGAGCTGTCCCGGACCTGGACTTTGTGGAGGAGATGCTGGTTGTCTTGCAGAGAGATGCTTATGTTACATCAAACAACTATCCATGGGCAAGGAGTTCAAGAACAGATGACTACTCGGGATTTGAGAAGTACTATGCGGGTTATATCATGTCGGAGATCAACCTTGGGCGAAGCATCAAATTTATCCCCGGGGTCAGGTATGAAAACAACACCACAGAGTATACCGCTGTCAATGGAATTACAACCCTGCTCTATCCCGAACAGTATTATAACCATTGGGATACCACAACATCCAGGGAAAACGGGTTCCTGCTGCCTATGATTCACCTGAAGTATGCTCCCCTGGATTGGTTCGATGTGAGGCTTGCCTATACACAATCCCTTGCACGCCCCAGCTATTATGATATTATCCCACGCATGGATTATTGGGATCCGGCAATTACCTGGCACAACTATATGCTTGAACCGGAGAGGGCAGAGAACTATGATCTCTACCTCTCATTTCACCATAACAAGATAGGGCTGTTTACCGCAGGTGCTTTTGTCAAGCGAATTAATGACCAGATTTTTTCCACGGGTAAACGGATCATTACAGATCCTGAAGAGTATGGTTTCCCGGATAAGTATCTTTCGAAGCAGATCTGGACCACAAAAAACAATGAACACCAGGCGAAGCTGTGGGGGCTGGAATTTGACTGGCAGACCAACTTCTGGTACCTGCCGGGAGCATTAAAGGGAATCGTGCTGAATATCAACTATACCCATATTTTTTCAGAAGCGAAATACCCCTACGCCACCATTGTGCAGGTCCCGGGTACACCGGTATGGGCTCCTGAGTACGAGAATATTGACTCATTCTATGTAGCCCAGTTAATGGATCAGCCAGATGACATCATTAATGTACAGATCGGGTATGATTATAAGGGCTTTTCTGCCCGCCTGTCGATGCTCTACCAGGCCAGCATTTTCAAGAGTCCCAATTTCTGGCATGAACTTAATAATTACACCGCCAGTTATCTGCGCTGGGACTTCTCAGTGAAGCAGAAGTTGCCCTGGGCCGGACTTGAGGTTTTTTGCAATGTGAACAATATCTCCAATGCGGTAGACAGGGACCTGGTTAGTGGTGCCAACTGGGATGCAAGAATCCAGCATTACGGAATGACGATGGACCTGGGGGTTAGAATGAGATTATAATAATTACTATGAAAGCATTTTATCAATTATTGATTTTCTCCCTGTTGCTGAATGGTTGCACTTTGCGTGAGAGGGGTACGGAAGACAACAATGGTGAGATTATCACTGGTGTCAAACCATTGATCTACCTGGTGGATTATCTCCGGGAGGATGGCAAACTTATTGTCAGCTGGAAATACAATGCGCGTTATGAAGTGTTCAAATCTGTTCATCTGAAGCGTGCGGATGGCTCACCTGTAGCGACCATCGATTACCCTGTTGACTATTATCTTCTTGAGGAGGCTTATCCGGAGAGTGAGATTCTGCTCCAGGTTGAAAACAATAATGGGGAATTTTCAAAGGGTTACCGTTTGAACCTGGACAGGGACAGGGAATACACAAAACTGCTTGAAACGGGTCCGGTTGATCGGGTGGTCATCGAGAAGGAGGCCCCCAGGCCCTATTTTCATAAGAAGGGGGACCCCGAACAACTCAGATTGTTTGGGACCAATTATGTCAGGTTGAGGGGGAAAGAGGGGGTCAGGACCGAGCAACACGACCACTCTACTTTTGAGGCAGCCACTGTCTCAACAGAGGCAGACTATAACCCTTATCATGCCGAAACGCTGTTCCGGATCATGAAAGCCAGGGGGCTCAATTTTGTGAGGGTGTTTATTATCGGCCGGTATGATTTCACCCCCGGTATTTCAGGCCCGTCTGAGCTGAACGAGCCGCTTTACGGGCCTTACATGGATAATGTGATCGATTTTCTTGAACGGGCCAGGAGGTATGGCATCTATGTATATCCATGTTTCGGGGACGGAGACCTGCCGCAAAACGAGTGGTACAGGTCGAGGCTCCCATCAGAATTACAGTCAAAGCTGTTTGAAGTATCCCACTATTTTCCCTTCATCGAAGAGGCTGTTGATTTAAAGGCGAAATACATCACAGCTTTTTTAAACTACATCAGGGAGTATGATGAGACGCTGATTCACACCCTGTTGGCAGTGGAGCTGCAAAATGAGTATAACCTGAGAAGCGATTTATGGCCTTTTACCCTGCAGACTGGGATATTTGAAGCATACTGGGGCGATTCATATGACATGACCGATGCAGCTTCGAGGCAGAAACTGGCTGATGATGCCACCATCCATTACCAGAACAGAATGGTGGAAGCTGTGGATAAAACAGATCCTGAAATCCTGGTCGCTGAAGGATTTTTCTCCCTTGATATCGTAGGTAAAAACGCTGAAAACAGTGTAGGACTCTTTCCGGACGCATTTGAAGATAAGAGATATCCACCAAGGTTTAATGTGTCGGTACGCTCAAATATTGATTTTATCGATATTCATGAGTATCCCGTAATCAAGGGCCTTCCCATGAAGGAGCTGTTCAGGCGTGATATGAATTCGATGATGGACAGCGGTACCGAAATGGAAGATATCTTGTCAAAAAAGCCGGTGATCCTGGGAGAGTTTGGAGGATTCGTCGAATTTGAAACAGGCGATATGAAAGCCATCGCAGCAAGGATGGCCGAGTTGGCCGGGTTTGCCATGGAGAAGGGTTTTAGCGGCTGGTGTTACTGGACCTTCGATACGTTTGAACAGAAGAGATTATATAGCATGATGGAGCAGAACCAGGAGATCATGGACGCCCTGTCTCCATAATGTAAAGCGTAATAACTCAAATTAACCGTCTTATAACTATTTTTACGATGATGAAAAGAAGAGATTTTGTAAAAACTGGTCTGATGGCAACTTCGGGTGCTTTTTTTGTCGATTCATTCCTGGGCTGTACCAGTTCAGCCACTCTGGAGAGCAGCATCGATCAATTCTATGAAGGGTTCCTGGAGCCGCCTGTCACTTCGCGGGTTTTTGTGCGCTGGTGGTGGAATGGCAACCGGCTGGCAGAAAAAGAGATTCTGCGGGAGTTGGATGTGATGCAGGCGGCCGGGATCGGTGGGGTGGAGATTAACCCAATTGCATTTCCCGAAGGCTCGGATCCTGCCGGCTATGAACCACTGGTCATTTTCGAGGATAAGTGGCTGGATATGTTGCAGGTGGCACTGAAGGGAGCCAAAGAGCGCGGGATGGTATGCGATATGATCGTGGGTTCCGGCTGGCCTTTCGGGGGAGAGATCCTGGAAAAAGAGGAGCAGTCTCAAATCGTAACCATTGAAACCATCGACCTGCAGGGAGGAGAGCAGTTCCAAATCTCGACAGATGACCTGCTTGCCAGGGTGGATCCTGAGATACATGCCCGGAATGAGAAGCATTACAAGGAGATGATCATGGTGCGTTTACTTCCGAAGGTTTCTGATAAGTTTGTGGAGGGAACCAGCCTGGAAGATAAAATTACCAATGGGGTACTCACTGTGGAGGTGCCCAATGGGGAGTATGTGCTCTATTACGTGGTAAAACTGACAGGGATTACAGCAGTGATCAACGGCTCACCAGGTGCTGCAGGCCCGGTGCTAAACCATTATAGTAAACCGGCCGTTGAACGGTATCTGAACTGGATTTCAGAGAATATCTCAGGGAAAATAGGGCATATGGGCGACCATATCAGGGCCATGTTCTGCGACAGCATGGAACTGGAAGGGGCCAACTGGAATGCTGATATACTGGATGAGTTTGAAGAAAGAAGAGGCTATTCACTAAGGCCTTACCTCCCCTTTGTATTGAAGAAGACGGGGCATATGGGAAATCCCATTGAAGGGGAGTACGGAACAAAATTCCCGGATGAGGTAGCCGAAAGGATCAGGCGGGTGGATCTGGATTATTATAAAACCAGGATTGAACTCTTTAAAGAGAGGTTCATCGACACCTTTAACGAGTGGTGCCACAGGAATGGGGTTAAATCGCGTATGCAGGCTTATGGCAGAGGCATGCATCCCCTGGAAGCCAGCATGGAGATCGATTTTCCCGATAGTGAGACCTGGATGTTTCCCGATGTGGGAAGAGAATATCCCGATACCGGGCTGAAGGGCAGGGCACACAGGATGTGCAATAAAGCGGTGGCTTCGGCTGCAGCCCTCACCGGGAAAAAGGTGGTTAGTTGTGAGGAGGTGACCAACATTTCAACAACCTTTATGAGTACACTCGAGAATATTAAGATCGTGGGGGACCAGAGCAATATCTCGGGAGTGACCCACTCATTTTTACACGGGTTTAATTACTCTCCGCCCGAAGCGGCCTTTCCCGGATGGGTTCGCTACGGAACCTTCTTCAGCGAGCGAAATACCTGGTGGCCCTGGTTCAGGAGGTGGTCCGATTACAAGGCCCGCCTCTCATACCTATTGCAGAACGCCACGCCTCAGGCCAATGTGGCCATCCTTCCGCCGCTGACCGATCTATGGCTGAAGCTGGGGCCACAACGTGATCCGTTCCCCCAAAAATGGTATCCCGACTATATTCACAACCTGTGGGAGGTAATTCATCAGAACGGGGGTGGTTGTGATTATGTGAGTGAAAAGATCATCAACAATGCAACTTTCGAAGGTGGCCGGATGATCTATAACAGCCGCTCTTACGATACCCTGTTGTTGCCTGCCACAGAGACACTGGACAAGGAGACCGCACAGTCTCTGTACTATTTTGCCAAAGCCGGCGGCAGGATTGCCTTTATCGGGCAAAAGCCATTTAAGTCCCTGTCGTATGAGGAGATGAAGGAGAATGACTTGCAGATTAAAGAATTGACGGATAAGTTGTTTGCTGATTTTGCAGGCCAGGTAACCGAATATCCGGCCCCTGAAGGGAATCTGCTGCAATGGTATGGAAAGCTGCAGGATCAACTTGGTATAACAACCTATGTAACCATTGACAAGCCCAGTAGATATGTTAACCAGGCATCCTACAGGATCGGGAATAATAACATGTTCTTCCTTTCTAATCACAGCCTGTACGAGGATGTGGCTTTTAAGGCTGAATTTCATGTGGATCAGAAGCTCCAACCCTGGATCTGGAACCTGGAAACAGGGGAGAGGATGCGCTATCCTGTGTCAGGGGCCAACAATATGCTGGATATCAATTTGCCGCATGCCGCTTCCCTTCTGATCGTTTTTGAAGCTGAAGCCGAAGGGGAATTGTTTCGTCCACTACCCATGGTTTCAGGGGGGGCAGAGTTGACTGGCACCTGGCAACTGAAACTGGATCATATCAATGGCGAAATGCAAGAGATGGAGGTGGATGGTTTGAAGGATTTCATAGAAGATGAAGCGACCCGGAATTTTGCAGGTACAGCAACGTATCAAAAGACCTTCACTGTTCACAACAAGGATGTTTCCTGTATCGACCTGGGTAAGGTGCCGGGAATTTCGGAATTGTCATTGAATGGCAAGCCATTGGGAGCCAGGTGGTACGGGCACCACACATATGACATCAGTGAGGTGGTGAAGATGGGCGAAAACAGCCTGAATATCAGGCTGACCACCATTATCGGGAATTATATGAAGGGGCTGACTGAAAATGTTACTGCACAGAGATGGACGGTGAACCAACCCTACCATTCCATGGGCATCATGGGACCTGTACGGATCTTTTAAGAGAAGCGCCGAAACAGGTTAATATAATGATATATTAAGGTGAAA
>JBDLIQ010000047.1:0-27907 GCA_039714775.1 Bacteroidota bacterium | reverse complement strand
ATTCTATGACAATCTATATGATGCTGTCATTCATGGTAAACCGGTTGCAGTCCAACCCAAAGAGGCCATGGATGTGATCCGTATCATCGAAGCAGCCTATGAAAGCAGCAGGAAGGGCCAGTCTGTCTCACTATAGCTGGTGAATGGTGAGGGTGATTGGTGACTGGTGACTGGTGAGGGTGACTGGTGAGGGTGACTGGTGAGGGTGACTGGTGAGGGTGAGGGTGACTGGTGAGTGGTGACCTTCGGCTATTCGATGTTTGACCTCTTTACGGTGAAAACATACCCATCCTTCTCGACCAGAAACTCAAGGAGCGGGTACCTCTCCATGTAGCGCTCCTTATCATCGAGCCGGATCACGAAATAGGCATCGCGGTCAAGGTCATTCTCCATCAGCTCTTCAATCCCCATTCGCTTCTCCCCGGGCTGCTTGTCAAAATAGAAGAGATGGGAATAACTCTTGAATCCCAGTGGGCGCACATAGACCTCCTCCCCCTTCATGCTCTTATAGAAATTGATGGCGGCCCGTTGGGTGTACCCCTCAATTCTTCCTGTAAACAGGTAGATGGATGAGGTCACGAATAGAAGGACAACCAGGTGCAGGATGAGCATTCCGTGCGAGTATCTCCTGAGGATCTGCACCGAGGCAACACCCACTCCAACAATCAGGAAGAGCCCGATCAGCCACTCATAACCGCTCCAGTGCACATTCCTGCGAAGCGCTCCTGTGGTGAATGGATCCATGAAAAAGAGATCCTTTTCGATCAGCCATTCACGGTGGTCAGCCGCCAGTGGAAAAAGAATGGCTGCTGCTGCGTAGAAGAGTGCAATAAGCAGGATCAGTATCACCTGCCAGGAGCCGATCTCAATCTTACGGTCCACCCACTTCTCCCAGACCCACGCCCCGAGAAAGGTCATCGGGAAATAGGCCAGTGAGGAGTAGTGCAGCAGTTTGGTTTTTGCGATGGAATAGAGGACGATCACCACCAGGATCATGATGTACATCCACTGTTTAAAGAGGCGCTGAAGCTCGGTATCCTCTGACTTTTTCGTAATGCTTTTAAGTGAGATTACCGATGCTGGGAACACCCCGATCAGAAGGATCACCAGGTGGTAACCAAAGAAGCCGTCATGACCCGTTTTTACCTTCGACAGGATCTTCACATTGTAATGAATAAAATCCCTCAACAGGTGACTGTTCCCGCTCATCACCTGGTAGAAATACCACGATCCGCCAACAACGAGCAGGACCCCTGTGAAGATCGCCACATCACGCACCGAGGTTTTTAACCTGAAACGGCTGATGGTTAGAAATATAATAAAACAGACCAGGAAGATCAGCAGAGCCACCGGACCTTTGGTCAGTACGGCAAGTCCGAAAAAGAGGGCTGAAAGCACCACATTGATCACCCTGGCCCCCTCCCTTTTCGGATCCAGGTAAAATACAAACCAGGCCATCCCCAGAAAGATAAAGAGGTTGAACCATGGATCGATGATCCCCGATTTAAAGAAGAAGAAGGGCAGAATGGCAGATCCATAGGCAAGGATCCAGTATATCCCGAAACGGTGTCCGTAGAGTCGCTTCCCAATGAAATAGAGTAGCAACAGGGTGACAACCGCGCAGATCACATTGGGAAACCGGGCTGCAAATTCATTAATCCCGAATAGTTTCATGGAGGCCACCTGCAGCCAGAAGAAGAGGGGCGGCTTTTCCGGGAAGGGCTCATAATCGATCTGCACGTTCAGATAATCGTCCGTCAGTATCATCTCCCGGGCCGATTCGGCATAATTCACCTCATCACTGTCAAACAGGTGAACGGAACCCAGGAACGGCAAAAGGAGCAGCAGGGTAACAGCAATGATTCCCAGGTAAACCAGGAGTGTCCTGTTTCGGCTGTATAGTCCGGTTAAACTCATTGCGTTAAATGTACAATATTTTTCTTCTACTTTTCAAACCGGGAGAACCGTGAACCCGGATGAGCCGTTTGAGAAGGATGGTAACAGAGGGGCAGAGCGAAGGGAGCTGTGTAAAGCTGCTGAATACACCCTTCGCAGAAAGAGCCGATCGGTCATCTGAGTGACACGTACCTTGCTGAGAATGAAGTGGCTATCTGACCACCAGTTTGGTTTTAATAAGCCTGGCATCCTCCGAGGATGGTCCCGCCATGATCTCATACTCCCCCTTTTCGACCAGGTAGGCCTGCTTGCCGGTATTGTAATGCTCCAACTCGTCCGGACCCAGTGTCATAGTGACCACCACGGTCTGACCCTTAAGTAGAGAGACCCGTTCAAAACCACACAGCTCCTTCAGGGGTCTTACGGTTTCAGAACCGGGTTTACGGAGGTAGATCTGCACCACCTCTTCCCCGTCGAATTTACCGGTATTGCGAACCTCCACACTGACCACCAGGGATTCCCCTGCACCGATCTCATCTCTCTCCAGGATCAGGTTGTCATAACTAAAGCTTGTGTAGCTGAGTCCGTGACCAAAGGGATAGAGCACCTCTCCGTCAAAGTAGCGGTATGTTCTCCCCGCCATATCGTAATTCTCAAAAGGTGGCAGATCATCCACCGATTTGTAGAAGGTAACAGGTAATCTTCCTGCCGGGTTGTAATCCCCGAATAAAACATCGGCCACAGCGGTCCCGGCAGCCTCTCCTCCATACCATGCCTGGAGAATGGCATCTACCCTTTCATGCTCCGCATTGATGGAGACGGCCGATCCGGTCATCAACACCAGGGTGACCGGCCTGCCTGTTGCTGCGATCCGCCTGATCAGCCTTCGCTGCACCAGGGGAAGATCGAGTGAAGTGCGGTCGCCGGCATCAAACCCCTCCAGCTCCAGTCCGCGCATCTCCTCCCCTTCCAGTCTGGCAGTCAGCCCCATCACCATGATCACATGATCGGCCCACCTGGCAGCCTGCAGTGCTTCCCATTCCAGATGCTGGTTGGGCTCCTCCCAGTGCAGAATACAGGGCGCATCTCCGTGCTGATCCCTCATCACCAACCTCACCCGGTATGGTTTTCCAGCCACCAGTTCAACGTTTCGGTAGCTCTTATTGGGATGGTGGATGTTGTTCATGGTAAGCAGGGTATCCCCTTCAAAGATGAATTCAAAGTACTTTCCCTCTACGCCGATAGCGTGTGAGCCTGTTTTTCCGGGAATCAGGTAGCCGGACCACTCCACAGTATAATGATCATCCTCAACTCCCTCCACCGGGGGTGTTCCGTCCCACCAGTAGTAATTCACCGAAGGATCGGTTCGCTCGGCAACCGGATCACCAGCTGCTTTCAGACCGGCAAAATATTTTGCTTTTAGCCCCGGGCGCGCTCCTTCCCTGTCCAGAAAAAGGTTTCCTTCGGGCACAGGAGCCAGGTAGGGCAACCCATCGTGGTGGGGAGCGCCCAGTGCAAATTTCACCTGGGCACTATCTCCCAATTTAGACCGGATCCCGTCATATACACTCACAGGATCGACCGGGGAACCGTTGTAGTTCCCCAGCTGAACATCCACATTGAAAGCATTGGGACCAATTACAGCCACTCTCTTAAGCGACCTGCTCAATGGCAATGTCTCATTTTCATTCTTCAGCAACACCATCGATTTCCGGGCCATCTCTTCGGCCACGGCCTTGTGGGAGGGGCAGGATACGGTATCCAGTGGAGTGCCGCTCCACGGAACCATCTCACCGGGATCGAACATGCCCAGTTTCATCCGTGCAAGCATCAGCCTGCGCACCACCACATTGATCTCCTCTTCGTCGATAAGTCCCTTTTCCACCGCTTTCACAAGAGATGTATACTGGTTGCCACAATTCAGATCGGTCCCTGACATGACGCCCAGGGTTGCCGCCTCTTCGGAGCTCTTCACCACGTTATGGCCAGTATGAAAATCATTGATTGCACCGCAGTCCGAGACAATATACCCTTCGAAACCCAGCTCTCCCCTCAACAGATCCTCCTGAAGGGCAGCGCTTCCGCAGCAGGGCTCACCCATGTACCTGTTGTAAGCACACATGACAGAGTATACATGGGCATCCTCCACCGTCTTCTTAAAGGCCGGGAGGTAGGTATCCCTGAAATCCCTTTCGCTGACCACCGCGTCAAATTCATGCCTGAGGGGCTCCGGACCGCTGTGAACCGCGTAGTGCTTTGAGGTGGCCACCACCTTCAGGTAGCGGGGATCATCGCCCTGAAGCCCTTTGATAAACTGTACCCCCATCTCCCCGGTCAGGTAGGGATCCTCCCCATAGGTCTCATGGCCGCGTCCCCACCTGGGGTCCCTGAAAATATTGATGTTGGGCGACCAGAAGGTGAGCCCCTGGTACATGCCCCTTTTATCCCGGGCAGCAAAATCGTGGTATTTCGCCCTGGCCTCTGTGGAGGTCACATCGGCCATTTGGAACATCATCTCCCGGTCGAAGGTAGCTGCCATCCCAATGGCCTGCGGAAACACAGTCGCCTTTCCTGCCCTGGCCACCCCGTGGAGGCACTCGTTCCACCAGTTATACTGCGGAATGCCAAGATGCTCCACCTCTCCTGCATAATGGGTGAGCTGACTCACCTTCTCCTCCAGGGTCATCCTGGAGACCAGGTCTTCGGCCCGCTCTTCAAAACTCAGTTTTGTGTCCTGGTATGGATATTTATAACCATCCCCGCAGGAAAAAAGCAGGGTAAACAGGGTTAGTCCAATCAACGATTTCAATTTCATAGTAAGGGGTGGATTTTGATTGCATTTACGAATTCCGATTCCGGTATCAAACGTACATAATGTTTCATTTGCAAGCAAATGCAGCCGGTTACTCTCCGCCTTCGGCGGATCATGAGCTCGACATTGTATTCCTCGGTTCGCTCTCCATATCCACAAAATGGATATGTTCGGTTATTTATGAAAACAAAACAATGGCTTCATTAAAACGATTAGAAGAGATCTTTGATGCAAAACCAGGTACACCTGAGAGTGATGAGCTTGAAATACTCGGGATGATAGTTGACGACTACGAAAACAAACATTACCTGATTGAAGCGCCTGATCCCATTGAAACCATAAAGATCAGGATGGAAGAGATGGATCTGAAACAGATTGATCTGGCTGAGTTAATGACTTAAACAGAACAGGCTTTGCGCAAAATCTGAATGCGCTTGATGCTCAGATTGGTGATCTCTGCGATTTGCTCATCAGAGTATCCCTTGGTAATCATGTTTACAGCGATTTCTTTAAGACCTTGTTCAATTCCTTTCTCAATACCCTTCTCAATACCCTTCTCGATACCCTTCTCGATACCCTTCTCGATACCCTTCTCAATCCCCTCTTTCATAAACCTTTTCCGAGCCTTATCAAATGGATCTTTTGCTTCCGGTGAAATTGTTTTCATGATCTCATAGATTTTTTCGGGTGTCATTCCTGACACTTCATGTAAATATAACGCGATTTTCTGAATATTTGTTTCCTCAATTTTCCCAATCCCCCGCAATATCTCCTCTGCCAACAGAGGATTGTCCTGCATGAAACCGATCGGGTTATCGGATCGTTTTAATAACCATACCCCAATTTTCACAGCAGGTTGTTTGAAATACTGAATGATAGCGTGATCCTCAACATCTTTGGTATCAAACAGCACGTAGTCGAACAGGGGGACATAGCGCCTGAGCTCTTCCGGCACATCCTTTACAAGCTCCTGTAGGGTCCACCGTCGTTTGCCATGATAGAACACAATGGCAATCACCGGTGAAAGCGCCTGTTTGTTATCCTGCTGGCTTTCCCACACATTCAGCATGTAGCGCAGAAGCTGCAAATGAATGTTC
The DNA here is from genome assembly GCA_039714775.1 of Bacteroidota bacterium. GTDB lineage: Bacteria > Bacteroidota > Bacteroidia > Bacteroidales. Next base: position 22,102 of record JBDLIQ010000047.1, on the reverse strand, counting down.
TTCGCAGGATAGCTTTTATGTTCATACAGCAGGGAGATTTTGATCCGCTTGTCCCCGTAACGCACATTACAGGAGATGTCCCTGAAATTGTGGGCCAGTTCCTGATCTACGTATTCGGTTGGGTCATACTCCAGTGTATCAAGAGGTATTCTGCTTATAACCTCCGGTGGCAGGGTGCCTAAAAGCAGGTCCTGGAGATTTTCCTTCACTGAAAAAAGGCCTTTAAAAAAGGAGTCATGGATATTGCTTAACATAAAAGGATTTACTCCTTTATGTGATAAGAACGCAAATATCGTTCACCCGGGATGAAGAAATTGGCAGAATAGATAAAAACTCCATATAATCAGCTCAACAGCCCCTATTGCAGCACGAAATTGATGTAGGATGTAAAGCGTACCGTCACCGCTTTGCCCCGCTGCTTTCCTGGAGTCCACCGGGGCGAGCTCTTCAACACCCTGAGTGCCTCCGCATCCAGTGCCGGATCAACACCACGGATTACCACCGGATTAACCAGGTTCCCCTTCTTGTCGATATCGAATTCCACATACACACGTCCACTGACCCCGTTTTCAGCTGCAATCTCCGGATACTTCACGTTTTGCGCCAAATATCGAGCAAACTCATTGGCATGACCACCATTGAATGTGGGCATCTCTTCTACGATACGGAAAGGAATATCATCTGATATATCCTCAACGGGATCATCGGGAATGTATATATCAACTCTCGTCTCATCGGTGACCTCCCAATCAGGATCAAATATATCCTCCTCAACATAATCAGGTACAATATCGATTACCTTTTGAATCGGAGGCAATTTCACTTTCTGTTTCGGTTCTGCTTTCCTCTTAATACGAATCATCTCCTCTTCAAACTCGATCTCAGTGGTTGCTACCAGTTCCTCCCGGACATCAATGGTGCGGGTCCATTCGAAACTGATCAGAATCAGAGAGAGAGAAACGATCATGCCAATTATAAAGTTGGTGCCGCGCCTGCGCTCAAGATTGGCTCTCCTGGTTTTCTTAGGTATCATGGTTATTGGGTTTTATGGTTCACCCATCATACCACAAGGATAGTGCCACTCATTTTCTGAAATGTGCGGTAGCAGTATATTTTTTTGATTTTGGGGCCCGATACGGACCACAAGGGATAAATAATATCCATTTATTAACTATACTGATGTCAGTATGGATATTAAATATCTATTGATGGATAATTAATATCCAAAAAGCACCAAATAAGTATAACAAACGGATATTAAATATCTATTTCTCCGTAGAAAAGTCTACTATTTAAGTCCTACACGGTTTGATGTGGGGAACACTGAATGTTGGGTAGAGGATATTGGCACGATCACAAAAGCAACTAAAATTATAGAACCTGCATCCTACTCACAAGAGATACCTGTTAACCATTGTGTTTTTAATCCTGATAATTACAAAACCATAACAATGAAAAAAGCAGTCCTCCTGTTCTCTCTGAGTATATGTATAATGTTCTTATATGCTCAAAACGAGGACGCATACTCACCGCCAGATAAGTCAACAAACAAGATCTATTGGGGAATTGAAACCGGGATAAAGACATTTAACAGCCAAATTCCTGATTACAACTTTATCAGGGAGGAGGCAGTCTATTACTTTGGCTATTATGACAATTACTCTGAAATTTCATTGTTGACCTATCTACCTTTTGTCTCCCTGAAAGGAGAATACAGGACGCTGTCTGATAAGCTCTGGTTATCTGCAGGTATTAATTATTCTGCCATGACCTCTTTGATGGGTAAAGCAGGCTATTCACATGATGAATCAGACTATCTCTACTTGGTGCTTAGCCAAAGTGAGAATGATACATATTACTATAGAATAGAAGAGATTGGAGAAAATGATCACTACATAGGAATACCGATAGATTTTCGATATTCACCCTTTATTCCCAGGTTTTTCAGATTATATTTTAAACTGGGTTTTGACCTTAATTTCAAAGTAGCTTCAAAGCAAAGCATTGTTTTTTATGAAGCTGCCATGCAGGAACATGAAGAAGCAGTCCTGGCGTTGTTTGATCAACCAAACAATTTCTATTCAACCGGAACCCTTGGTATTGGATTTCAATTAGGGAAACAGAACAGACCAAACTTCAGGATTGAAGCTGATTTTCCCACCTTTGTTTTAACCCCAAAGGCTTTTGGATTAATGGATCATGATTTTGGTGGTGGTGGCAGAATTAGTTTTGTATTACCTTTAAAAAACTCTGAAAAATGAAGCAATTACTAATTACAATATTGGTTGTCTCATCATTTGGATGTGAAGTACAAACCGGACTTTCCGATTCCATCTATATCCCTGATAGTGATTATCCTGAACTACCCGCTTATACAGAATGGGGGTACAATACTTTTGGCGCCAATTATGACAGAAGCATCTTCATATATAGTCAGAATGAAGTGCCGTTAAAAGTAACTGCTAAAAACAATGAGCTATCGTTTATAATGCAAGGCTCTAATGGAAATTATTGGGGCGATTATATGGCTTTAAGGTTTGTCTTTCCCGATTCCCTTGCAGACACTTACCAGGACCTGTTGGTATATAACGATACCATCATCGATTTAACCAGAGATGATGTTACGGTCGAAAGGATTTATAATGGTGTCAGTGAAATTCTGGATGTTCTGGAAGGGGAATTGGAATTCAAGAGATCTCAAAAGGTTTTTGTAGACGATGTAGAGCAACAGATTATCCTGTCAGGATATTTTGATCTGAGATTTCTGGTAAATGAGATACCCTCAAATTTGAGTAACGGGCGCTTTGATTTCGGCGTAAATGAAGAGAATTTTTATAATTTGAATGAACTGTAATCACCTGAATATCTAAGCTCTGGGCTATGCCTTATCCAGGGAGCCCTGTCCTGAAAAAAGGGTTATTTCTTCACCACCTCATGCGTCTCCAGCAGGTGGTTGCCGGGATCGAAGATGATCTCTACAACGGGACCGCCGACAGGGATGGTGTAGCTCTCTTTGTTGCTGCTTTGCATCAGTTTGATGCGCCTGGTGGAGCCATCTGCCATAAGCAGGTCCAGTTCGAAGGGGATTTGGAAAAGGGAGGTTACATCAGGAGCTGTGGTGGTCTGCTTACTCACTATTTTTAATTCATCACCACGCTGCTTCCAGGTCAGGTTGAAGCGGGGATACCCCTCGCCGTAGTACCACTGCTCAAAAAAACATGAAAAGTCCCTGCCGCTTACCGACTCCAGAACAGTGCGGAAATCCTCAGCGGTGGCCGTACCGTTTTTATATTGAGCCAGGTAGCTTCTCAGCACGGTAAAGAAGAGGTCATCGTCATCCAGAAGATAGCGAATCATGTGGACCAGGATGGCCCCCTTTTTGTAGGTGAGCCCCATGCTAAAAAGTCTGAAGCTATCCTCTATCCTGTCAGGCGGAACAAACACCGAACCTGTTGTTTTACGGCGGGCAATGGAGATCGCCTCTGACATCCACTGGTCCGCCTTATCCTGGCCCAGTAGCTCCTGTGCAGCCACATACTCCATATAGGAGGTGAGTCCTTCGTTGATCCAGATATCCTGCCAGGTGGCGCAGGTAACCCAATTGCCAAACCACTGGTGGGCCAGTTCATGGGCCACCAGGAAGAAGCCGAAATTATCAAGGGTGGTCATGGTCTGGTGCTCCATACCCCCACCCATGGGGGCCATGGCATGGCCATATTTCTCCTCTGCAAAGGGATAATCCACAAGGAGTTTTGAGAAGGTGGTAATCAGTGGTCCGGTCATCCTGATCTCATCTTCCCACCGGGTAAGCACCCGGTCATCATCGTAGATGTAGTTCTGGACCAGCACCGAATCACCCTCCCGGGAAAGTGGTGCCTTAAATGAGAAATCCCTGTAATCGGCCACTGCAAAGGAGAGCAGGTAGTAGGCCATGGGATAGTTGGTTTTCCAGGTAAAAACATGCTCCTCCCCCGCCGGTTCAACACCAATCAGCACTCCGTTTGAAGCGGCACGCAGCTCCCTGTTGCAGCGGATCCTGAAGGTGACCGAATCGATTTTATCCTCCTGGATCTGTTTTACCGGGAGCCACTTCTTTGCATTGAGCGGTTCGGAAAGGGTGTAGGTGACATCCGCACCATAATTACGATCTGTTTTCGAACTGACCCCTGCAAAAAAACTGCGGCCCGGACCGGCAATCCCGCCATAGGAGATGCGGATCTGCAGCAGATCACCGGCATTCAGGGTCCGGTCCAGGGTGATGGTGACTGCATTATCCTTGTGAACAAATTCCAGCGCACTCTTGTCCCGGTACTCCTGGTCACCAATTTGGCTGCTACATAGTACCCCGGAGATATGCAGTGAATCCTGCAGCTCAAAGAGCAGGGTGTCCACATCCCGCAAAGCCTCCACCAGGATCGATGCACTTCCCGAGATCCGGGTATCCCTGTTTGAAACAGCCAGGTCGATGTGGTATCCCTTGACATCATAGGCCGAAAGCCACTTTTCGTACAGCGGGTGTTCCCATGCAGCGGGTGCATGGTCATGGTGCGGACAGGTGTGATGCAGCTGTCCCCAGGCATGAACCGATCCGGAAAAAAGAATCAACAGGGCAATCAGATGCCGCATCCTACCTGCTGAATCTGTAAACTGTGACTTCATCAAAGGTCTCTCCCGGTTTAAGTAGTGTTGAAGGAAAAGCGGGTTGGTTACAGCTGTCAGGAAAATACTGGGTCTCCAGGCAGACTGCAGCGTGTCTCTTATAGACGAGGCCTCCTTTCCCATGGATCTCGTCAATGTAGTTAGATGTATAGAGCTGAACACCAGGAAGGGTGGTCAGCACCTCCATGTTCCTTCCCGAAGCGGGATCACGGAGGGCTGCCACACGTGTCAGCTCCCTCGATTTCATATCCACAACATAGTTGATGTCATACCCGATCCCCACATCCCCGATCCGCTCACCAATGGGAGCTGAAAGCCGGAAATCATAGGGTGTCTCTTCCACCTGCAGGATTCTCCCTGTGGGGATACTCTCCTGGTCCAGTTCAACGATCGAATCACCGTCAATGAAGAGCTCATGATCATAAATCGTTCCCATGCAATTGTTCAGGTTGAAATAGCTATGGTTGGTCAGGTTCACATGGGTGGGCTTGTCTGTCTTCGCCCTGATCCGCATGCCCAGTTCATTCCTGTCATTGAGTGAATATTCGATCTCCACCAGCAGGTTACCGGGGTATCCCTCCTCTCCGTCCGGACTCTCATATCCCAGCAAAAGGCTCACCTGGTCCGGGATCTTGCTGGTGGAGGCTGTCCAGAGCTGCTTGTCAAACCCCTTTTCTCCCCCGTGCAGCTGGTGCTTTCCATGATTGGCAGTCAACGGAAAGATCTTCCCATCCAATTCGAACCTGGCATTTTTGATCCGGTTACACACCCTCCCCGCCATGGCACCAAAATAGGGATGCTCCTCCAGGTACTCACCAAGCGTGTCAAAACCGAGGACCACATCCCCCGGTTCATTGCTGCTGTCCGGAATCCTGATGGCAGTGATAATCGCACCATATGTGATCACATCCACCTCCATGCCGTGGTTGTTCTTCATGGTATACTTATGCACCTCTCTTCCCCCGGGAAGGGTGCCGAATAATTGCTTCTCAATGTTCATACTGGAGATATTGTGTTTAGAATTTATAAATATAAAAAATATTTTGTCCACCCTGACCGATATATGCGGTCCCGTCACATATACCCGTAAAGAACAGGTGTACTGTTCGGGCGGTTGCCGAAAAGCCTTTTAAACAGAGTAGGTATTCTAAATCATGAAAGTATGGAAACAGAAATTTTTGCAGGCGATTTCCGTGAGATCGATCTCCGGGAACAACAGGAGATCAATGGCGGAGTGTTCCCGATCCTTGTTGGCATCGTCATTGGTATCACTGTTACAGCTGGTGGAGAGCTCTTCAGGGACTGGGACAACTTTAAAAACGGGCTGACGGGCAGACCGGAAGAGGAAAACTAAGTTAAACCTAAACTAAACAACATGAAAACAGAACATTTCACACAGATGGAGAGTGACCAGCTCATGGAGATTAACGGAGGTGGTTTTGCCTACGATGTGGGCAGGGTAATTCGTTTTATCGGAATGGCTCTTCCGGGTGACCCGATATCGCTCTCTCTTGCAATAGCTGACTGGGAATTCAATGCTACTCAATAAATACCTAAAATGGTTATCTTGTAACTATGAAGCTTAAAAAACCAGATTGGAAATTTATCGGCGGCTTAATCGTTGGTATGATCATCGGTTTCCTGTTGTTCCATAATTGGGATGAGGTGAAAGCGTTCATCGCCGGAATCTTCTCCTGATGGAACCACTGGAAGGGAGTACACTGGATCTTATACACAGACGGCGTATAAGATCCTTTGCTCCCGGGTACATCATGATCCTCATGGCTTTGGGGATCATTGTGGCCCTTCCCCTGGTAAAGGTGGATGTGGTCTCCTCCTCCGGAGGGATGATCAGGCCCATGAAGGAGCCTGTGGAACTTATTGCTCCAACCAGCGGAATTGTGGACAGTACCATACTCCGTGATTTCGTGTGGGTATCGGCAGGTGATACCATTCTCTGGTATGACAGGTCGGTTGCAGATACCCGAATCTCCGAAACCCGGGAGCTGATCAAACGAAATGCTGTCTATATCAGGGATATCTCATCCATTCTGACCGGAAGCAATGGTATTGTAACCGGTAAATACAGACAATCCCTCAGAAATCACAAAACAACATTGGAGCACATGCGGATAGAGAAGGAGTTCCTGTATATGGAGTTCACATCGGCAGAAAAACTGTATCAACAGGAGGTCATACCGGTCCGGGAGTACGAAATGGCCCGTTCTGCCTACCGGACTGCCAGTGCAAAGATGACCGATCAGCGGGAAAACTACAGGAGCATTCTGGAAAATGAACGCTTCCGTCTTCAGAGTGAGAACCGGTTGCATACCAGGGAAATTACCAATATCTCCGCCTCATTGAAGAATCTCCAGCTCATTGCACCTGCAGAGGGAACCCTTCGCCAGTGCCAGGGCATTGCCAGTGGATCTGTTATTCAGTCAGGGAGTCAACTGGGAACCATCTCCCCGGAAGGCAAATTGGTGGCTGAATGCTACGTGGAAACCAGGGATATTCCCGAGATACAGACGGGTATGCCGGTCCGTATACGGTTTGACAGGAAGAGTATGCGCACAGGAACCATGATCGAAACTACAGTCAGCCAGATCGATCCCGACGCGGTGATGGTAAACGGAAGACCCCTTTTTCGTGTACGTTGCATCCTTGAGGAGTCCACCCCTTCAACCGGCCATGATCAAGATGAACACCTGGTACTGGGGATGACATTTTCGGCCAGCATGATCCTTTACCGGGCCACGCTTGGTGCGCTTCTGGTGGAAAGAATAGATCGCTGGGCCAATCCTGTTAGTTATGAGAAGAGCCCGTAACTCCGGCATACTTCAGCGGGACAACTCCGATTGCGGCCCTGCATGCATCGCCTCGGTGATGGCCCATTATGGTACCCGTATCCCGGTATCCAGGATAAGAGAAACGGCAAAGACCGACCGGCAGGGAACCTCCATGCTGGGTATGGTCCAAACACTGGAGCAGTACGATTTCGAGGCCCGTGGATTAAAGGGCTCTGCAGAGCATCTGGACAGGCTGCCTCTGCCCTTCATTGCCCACCTGGTTCAGCCTGACGGGAACCACCACTATGTAGCAGTCTACCGGGTTAATGGAAAGCGCATGAAGGTGATGGACCCTGCGGTGGGAAAGACAGAGGGTTGGACGGCCGAAATTTTCAGGCAAAGCTGGAGCGGATCATTAATTGCCCTGGTCCCCGGGATCAAGGCTCCTGAGACCGGACAAAGTGTATCAAACAGGGAGAGGCTGCTTTCACTCATTAAACCGGTATGGAGACCACTCCTCCAGGCAGTCTTTTCCGCCATCCTATACACCATCCTGGGCCTCTCAACATCCATCTACCTGGGAAAACTGACCGACCATGTGTTTGTTACCCACAACACCGGACTCCTGAACCTGATGAGCATGGGTATGCTCTGGATCGTTCTGCTGATGATCCTGCTGGGGTTCTCCAGGAATATGATCATGTTAAAAACCGGACAGGTTATTGATAACCAACTTATTCTCAGCTACTATCGCCACCTCCTTAACCTGCCCCAGCGCTTTTTTGATTCCATGAAAACCGGGGAGATCATCTCCAGGATCAACGATGCAGTGAAGATCAGGGGCTTTATAAATGATGCAGCCATCGGTATCCTGGTTAACCTGTTGATCCTGCTCTTCTCCTTTGCTGCCATGTTCCTGGTCCACCCCACACTGGCTTCAATCATGCTGGCCATGCTCCCCTTCTACCTGCTTATATACACCCTGTTTAACTACAGAAACAAACGGATCGAACGAAGGGTCATGGAGCAGTCAGCCTCGCTGGAGGAGCAGTTTGTTGAGTCGCTGCAATCCGCATCACACATCAGGCAGAACAACCTGAATCCTCTTACACAACAGAAAACAGAGGGCAGGGTGAACCGCCTGCTGGATACGGTTTACAGATCGGGGATCAATGCCATCACGGCATCATCGGGCACCGAGGCGGTGAACCGCATCTTTACCATTGTGCTCCTGTGGAGCGGCTCCTATTTTGTGATCAGGGATTCGGTAACACCAGGAAACCTGCTCACCTTCTATGCATTGATGGGTTACTGTACAGGCCCCATGAGCGCGCTGATCGGAGCCAATAAAACCTACCAGAATGCCATGATTGCGGCTGACCGGCTCTTTGAAATTTTTCAACTGGAGGGCGAACAAAAACCGGGACTTCAACCATTGCAGAGAGAGCAGTTCGGGGATGTGGTGCTCAGCAGAGTCTCTTTTGCATACAGCAGCAGGGGAAACCAGGTAGAGGAGGCGGACATGACCATCCGGAGCGGCAGGGTCACTGCCCTCACGGGGGAGAGCGGATCAGGGAAATCCACCGTAGCCGGCCTGGTCCGGCACCTCTATCCGGCCGACAGTGGTCAGATCACGATCAACGGATGCAACTCCAGGTACTTCTCCAATGAGAGCATCAGGGCATTGATGGGTGTGGTCCCCCAGCAGATCACACTCCTTTCAGGCACGCTTTTGGAGAACATCGCCCCGGGAGAGAAGCAGCCCGACCTGACCAGGATCACACAGCTGCTCAGCGATGTGGGACTCCTCTCCATGGTGGAGGCACTTCCCGGGGGGGTACTGTCGGAGATCAGGGGCAACGGAAGTAACCTTTCGGGTGGCGAAAGGCAGCGACTGGCTTTTGTATGTGCACTCTACAGGAACCCCCGGCTGCTTGTTTTGGACGAGCCCACCTCATCGCTCGATCCGGTTTCAGAGAGGTACGTGCACCGCCTGCTGCTTGCTCAGAAAGCGCAGGGACGCACCATTTTCCTGGTTTCCCACAAGCCTGCATACCTCTCCCTGGCCGATCACGTTTATGTGATGGCGAGAGGACGGATCAGGGAAAAAGAGCCATCCGGAATGAATTAAACCCTCCCGGATAGCAAAGCCGGCACATTTTTAATACATTCGGCACTCATGAGAGCCACCGACATCACCATACTCACCGATCGAAGGTACGCTGAGCCATGCGAAGAGAGTCCCTATACCAGAAATGTACTCCTTGAGGATCAGCTGGTCAGAGAGGCGCTTGAAAAGCGGGGCATCAGGGTGGAGCGATGTAGCTGGGACGATCCCGGTGTGGCGTGGAGTGAGACGGGGTGTATCCTCTTCAGAAGCACCTGGGACTACTTCGACCGATTTGCTGAATTCTCCACATGGCTGGAAAGGGTCAGAGAGCAGACCCGCATGATCAATCCCTACGGGGTGATCCGGTGGAACCTGGATAAACACTACCTGCAGGATCTCTCACATGAGGGGATCCATATTCCGCCAACCCTTTTTATAGAGAAGGGAGACCCCGCGACACTTACAGCATGGACAGAGCGTGGGGGATGGAGAGAGGTGATCCTCAAACCGGTGGTATCGGGAGCGGCCCGGCACACCTACCGCTTCAGGCCAGGAGATGCAGGGGAGTATGAAAAGATGTACCGGCAGCTGATCGACTCAGAGTCCATGATGATCCAGGAGTTCCAGGAGCAGGTGCCTTCACAGGGGGAAATATCATTTATGGTTTTTGGGGGGGAGTTCTCCCATGCTGTCATCAAGAGGGCAAAGCCGGGCGATTTCAGGGTACAGGATGATTTTGGAGGAACCGTAGACCACTACGAGCCAGCTGGCGAAGAGGTTGCCTTTGCCGAATCGGTGGTCGGCAGGTGTGGATACCAACCAGTATACGCCAGGGTGGATGCCATATGGGACAACGAGGGGCGAATGGCCCTGTCTGAGCTGGAACTTATCGAGCCCGAACTCTGGTTCCGCTTCCATCCCGGGGCTGCAGATCACCTGGCTGCGGCAATTGAAGAGGCACTCTATTAAGATCACACCGGTCAGGGAAAATCACTACTTTTAGCTCCATTATGTTAGATCCAAAGGATTTCAAGAGTGTCTCAGAGCAGGTGATCTCATGGATTGACCACTACCTGAACAACATCACCTCCTACCCTGTCAAATCAAAAGTTAAACCCGGGGAGATATACGGGAAGATCCCTGAAAGCGCACCCGATCAGTCAGAACCGATGGAGCGCATCATGAAAGAGCTGGAGGAGATCATCCTTCCGGGGATCACCCACTGGCAACATCCCAATTTTCACGCCTACTTCCCGGCCAACAGCTCGGTGGAATCGGTACTTGCCGAATCGGTCACCTCGGCCATCGGAGCCCAGTGCATGATCTGGGAGACCTCTCCTGCAGCTGCTGAGCTGGAGCAACGCATGATGGAGTGGCTTCGCGATGCCATGGGGATCCCGGCCATGTTCGAGGGTGTGATCCAGGAGAGCGCATCCTCGGCCTCACTGGTTGCACTGATCACCGCCAGGGAGGTGAAGACAGGCTTCCGCTCCAACGAGGAGGGGGTACCCGGGCACCTGAGGATCTACTGTTCAACAGAGACACACTCATCCATTGAAAAGGCAGTGGGTATTTGCGGGATCGGGAAGAAGAATCTGGTTAAAGTAGCTGTGGACCGGCAGATGCGAATGAAACCCGGGGAACTGGAGAAGCGCATCCGGGAGGATCTTCACAACGGACTGATGCCCACTGCAGTGGTGGCTACCCTGGGTACAACCGGCACGCTGGCGGTAGACCCCCTGAAAGAGATTGCAGCCATCTGCAGGCGATATGGTTTATGGCTCCATGTGGATGCGGCTTATGCCGGATCGGCCCTCCTCCTCCCCCAATACCGGTGGATGATCGAAGGGATTGAACATGTGGACAGCTTCGTGTTCAATCCGCACAAATGGCTCTTCACCAACTTCGACAGCTCGGTCTACTTTGTAAAAAATCCGGAGCTGCTGATCAGGACCTTTGAGGTCCTTCCAGAGTATCTGAAGACCACCACACGTGGCAATGTGAACGACTACCGTGACTGGGGAGTCCCCCTGGGAAGAAGGTTCAGGGCACTCAAGCTCTGGTTTGTGATCCGGAGTTTCGGACTCTCCGGGCTGAAGGAACAGTTAAAGAAGCACATTCAGCTGAATGAATATTTTTGCAGGGAGGTGGTGAAGATCCCGGGCATGGAGCTGGTAATTGAACCCTTCCTGAATTTTAGCTGCTTCAGGATGAATCCCCCCGAAACAGATGACACGGATGAGCTCAACCGGATGAATGAGTGGTTGCTGGAGGCGATCAACCTGGGAGGCCGGATCTTTCTTACACACACCAAGATCAACGGGCGCTATACCCTGCGAATGGTGATCGGACAGACCTACGTGGAACGAAAGCATGTGGAGCTGGCGCTGGAGGAGATAAGAGAGAAAGCATCAATTAAATCAAACCGAAAATAGAGATCCGATGCAGTTGATCAGGATGAAACAAAAACCGGACAGCGAATGAGGTTCTTACTTATTGCGGCTGCACTGCTTTCATTGGCATACGCAAGCCTGGCACAGTCCGGGTTCCGGGAGTCCCAGCAGCGGTATCCAAGGGTGCGCCAGGCCTATGCTGAGAAGTGGGAGCTTCTGGAAAGCATGATCCTGGAGAGAGAGATCCGAAGGGAATCCCTGGAGCTCTACCTGGTGGTCTATAAATATGAGAAGAGGCTGGAAGCCTGGGGAAGAAACCGGGGGGAGCAGCAGTTTAAGCTTCTGAAAGCCTACGATATTTGTGCTGTTTCGGGAAGACTGGGCCCAAAACGCAGGCAGGGTGACAGCCAGATCCCGGAAGGGTTCTACCACATCAATATTTTCAATCCATCCAGCAACTTTTATCTCTCACTGGGCCTCAACTATCCCAACCAATCCGACAGGATACTCAGCGACAGGGAGCACCCTGGCGGTGACATCTATATCCACGGTGCCTGTGTGACCATCGGTTGTATCCCCATTACCGATGCGATGATCAAAGAGCTATACCCCCTCTGTGTTGAGGCCCGCAATAACGGCCAGACCCGTATCCCGGTCACCATTTACCCGGCAAAAATGGATCCCGGAAACCGGGGACTCCTTGCAAGGGCCCGGGGTGAGACTCCGGACAGGAGCAACCTCTGGGAGGCGATGCAGCAGGCATACGATCTCTTTCAGGAGACCCATTCGTTTCCATCGATCACATTTCTGTCCGATGGCCGGCACCAGGTCCGTTAATCTTTTCTAATTTAGCACCTCTGGTAAGATGAAACCATCTAAAACACATCATAACATCTTTGTAGTCACAGGAGGCGTACAGAGCGGGAAGAGCACCTTTCTCTCCCGGGTGACGGAAGGGCTCAGAAAGGAGCAAATCACTGTGTCAGGTTTCCTGAGCGAAGGGAAGTTCAGTGGAGAGCGGCGTTCCTCCTTCACCCTGGTGAGTGTTCAGAACGGGGAAACTCTTTCGCTGGCCACCATCGAAAAAAAAGAGGGCTGGATCCGTTTCGGTCGATTCTGGTTTAATCCGGAGGCCCTGGATGAAGGGGAGCGGATCATCAGCCAGGGCCTTGAACAGGGGACCGAGGTGGTGATTCTGGATGAGGTGGGGCCTTTTGAGCTGGAGGGCGGGGGCTGGTCCCGTGTGGTGAGCCTGCTGGAAAAGGAGTATAAAGTTGTACAGATCTGGGTAGTCAGGGAGCGCATCCTTGAAGATGTACTGAAACGGTGGAGCATTCCTGCCGGTCAGGTAACCGGGATCGGTGCCGGAAATGAAGAGAAAATCATAAAATCGATCATATCCTATGTCCGAAATGATGAAATCAGTCAGGCAGAATAGCGCCGGCGGTCCCCTGCAGATCGAAACGGTCCCGGTTCCCGAACCCGGACCGGGAGAGGTGCTGGTAAAGATGGCGTTCTCTCCCATCAACCCTTCAGACCTGGCCAGCATATCGGGGGATTACATGGTGCAGTCCTGGCCCTTCACCCCGGGCTTCGAAGGCTCGGGCACTGTGGTAAAGGCCGGCTCCGGAATAATTCCCTCCATGAGAATGGGAAAACGGGTGGCCTGCTCACCCAATCCCGGGGAGGATGGAACATGGGCCGAATACATGAAGACCTCGGCCATGCACACTGTGCCACTTCCGGGAAAGGTCGGTATGGAACAGGGCTCCATGATGCTGGTCAACCCGATGACTGCCATGGCATTCATCAAGATGGCCCGAAAAGGAGGCCATGCTGCCATGGTAAACAATGCAGCAGCAAGTGCCCTGGGAAAGATGCTGATTCGCCTTGCCAATGACCGGTCGATCCCGCTGATCAACATTGTCAGAAGAGAGGAGCAGGTTGAGCAGCTTAAGGCATTGGGTGCAAAGCATCTGCTCAACAGCACGCTGGATTCATTCGACCAGGAGCTGGAGGAGCTTGCCCACAGGCTGGGGGCCACCCTCCTCCTTGATGCGGTAAACGGCGATCTCTCCAGGCGCATGTTGCGGGCCGCACCGGGCGGATCGACACTGGTGACCTATGCCAGGCTATCGGGAGAATCGCTTGTGGCCGACCCCTCGGACCTGATCAGGCTGGAGAAAACCATCAGCGGGTTTCAGCTGGGAAACTGGTTGAAAGAGAAAAGCATACCCTTCAAGCTTCGGTTTATCGGCCGTGTTAAAAAGGAGATGGGTGGTGCCCTTGTCACCACCATCCAGGGAAAGTTCCCGCCCGAAGAGGTGAACAGGGCCATCGAAAGCTACAGGGAGAACATGTCAGGTGGTAAGTTCCTGCTTGAGTACAACCATTAAAATTAAAATGATGTTCAAAACAGCAAAGCTAAACAGACTGATCCTGCTGCTGCTCCTGGCAGCAACTGCAGGATCGTGCACTCAATCAGACAACCGTGGTACTGAAGTGGCAGAGGCGCCCTTCGTGTGGGAGAATGCAAACATCTACTTCCTGCTGACCGACAGGTTTATGAACGGCGATCCAACCAATGACATCAATTTTGACCGCACAGAGCAAACGGCTGTGATGAGGGGATTTCAGGGGGGTGATATGACCGGTGTGATCCAGAAGATCGAGGAGGGCTATTTCGACAAGCTGGGAGTAACCGCCCTCTGGATGACCCCCTGGTTCGAACAGATCCAGGGAAGCACCGACGAGGGAACCGGGGTGACCTACGCATACCACGGGTACTGGATCAGTGACTGGACCAGCGTGGATCCCAATTTCGGCACTCCTGACCAGCTGGCGCAGCTGGTAGAGACGGCCCATGCCCATGACATACGCATCGTGATGGATGTGGTCATCAACCACACCGGACCGGTCACCGGAAAAGATCCTGTCTGGCCCGATGAGTGGGTCCGCACCGCTCCCCCGTGTACCTACCGGGATTATGAATCGACCATTACATGCACACTGGTGGAGAACCTGCCCGACATCCGGACCGAATCGGACCAGCAGGTGGATCTGCCCCCTGCCCTGCTTGAAAAGTGGGAAAGAGAGGGGCGGCTCGAAAAGGAGCTGGAGGAGCTGGATGCCTTCTTCAGCAGAACCGGGTACCCGAGGGCACCCAGGTACTACATGATCAAGTGGCTCACCGATTTTATCCGCAAATACGGCATCGACGGGTACAGGCTCGATACGGCCAAGCACATTGAGGAGGGGGTCTGGAAGGAGCTGTACGACGAAGCGATGGAGGCTTTCCGGGAGTGGAAGGAGCAAAATCCGGAGAGGGTACTGGATGATAATGAATTCTACATGGTTGGAGAGGTTTACAATTACGGGATCGGCACCGGACGGATGTTTGATTTCGGGGACCGGAGGGTCGATTTCTATGCCCAATCCCTTCACAGCCTGATCAACTTCGATTTCAAATACAATGCCACAGGGGCGTATGAGGAGCTCTTCTCCTCCTATTCACAAACATTGCACAACGAATTGAAAGGAAAGGGTGTATTGAATTACCTCACCTCCCACGACGATGGTACTCCCTATGACAAGGAGCGGGTGAAGCCCATTGAGGCGGCCACCAAGCTGCTGCTGACTCCGGGGTCCTGCCAGATCTACTACGGCGATGAGAGCTGCCGCAACCTGGTCATCCCCGAAGCGAACGGGGACGCTACCCTCAGGGGGGCCATGAACTGGGATGAGATCGAAAACAACAGTTCAAGAAACGGATTTGTGATCGGTGAGGTGATGGAGCACTACAGGAAGCTTGGACAGTTCCGCAGGGACCATCCTGCAGTGGGTGCAGGGCTGCATGCTATGGTCTC
The DNA here is from genome assembly GCA_039714775.1 of Bacteroidota bacterium. Lineage (GTDB taxonomy): Bacteria > Bacteroidota > Bacteroidia > Bacteroidales. The sequence goes on along the minus strand of JBDLIQ010000047.1, from coordinate 6,285 downwards.
AGAAGCACCTTACATCTTTACAAGATCATTTAAGATGGGTGACTATTCTGATAAGGTGGTGGTTGGGCTGGATCTGGATCGGGGTAAAAAAGCAGTTGTAGTGGGGAATGCCTTTAAGGATCAAACAGCGCTATACGACTACTATTCAGACACCACTGTCTCTGTGAAAGATGGCATGGTTGTCATTGATTCCCCGTGGGAGATGGTTTTGCTGGGCCAGAAATAGCGACCGGATGAACAGCGCTAACCCGAAAAAGCCATCCTCCATCTCCGATCTGCCGGGCATCCCCTTCGAATATGGAGAGGTACTGAAGTCCAGGGGCATCCGCAACACAAGCGATTTTACAGAGAAGGTGAAAACCGCTGAGCAGAGAAGAGCGATAGCCCGTCTGACAGGCATTCCTGAGGAGAGGCTCCTGGAGATCTATCGGCTGTGTGATCCCGGAGGTGAATCAGAAAGCTTCCGGTCATGAAGTATGCAACCATTGCAATCCTGCTTCTCTTCCTCCTCTCCACAAATCATGTCACCGGAGAGGATCATCTCCCCGCTCAGGATACGCTCCCCAAGGTGGGGACCATCATCTACCTCTTCCCCGGACAGGGAGCCGATTACAGGCAATACAGGGAGATTGAATTTCCTGCCGGCTACGATACGGTGCGCATCTCCTACCCCGTACCTGAAAAGAGAGAGAACATGAGAGAATTTGCACTGCGGTTTGTCCCGTTGATCGATCAGGATGCACCTTTCGTGCTGATGGGGGTCTCCCTGGGGGGTATGATCTGCACCGAGCTGGCCGACACACTAAAGGCGGAGCGGGTGATCCTTATCTCCAGTGCAAAATCGTATAAGGAGCTGCCGGGACGGTATAATTTTTCCAAGAGGGTCGCTGTGAACCGCATTGTCCCCAAGGGCCTCACCAAGGCGGGTGCCCGGATGTTGCAGGGTATTGTTGAACCCGACCGCAGGTATGACAAAGAGACCTTCAAAGACATGCTGAAGAGAAAGGATGCCTGCTACCTGAAGCGAACCGTGGATATGATCGTTCACTGGGAGAGAACAGAACACCATCCTGCAATTGTACACATCCACGGAGATGCGGACCATACCATTCCCGTTAAACATGTTAATTACGATTACCTGGTGGAGGAGGGATCGCACATGATGGTGCTGACCCGGGCCGGAGAGATCAGCGGGATCATCCGGGAGATCCTTGAAGCCCGGTAGAATTATGGAGTTTTTTTAGCATCTTTGTTCAGTAAGCAAGTCCAATGAAAACCATCCTCATCCCGGTCATTATGATCCTGCTGATCACTTCGTGTGGCACCCAGGACATCTGTGACGATGACAGTCAGTCGATCCTTGTGGCCCGGTTGATGACGATGCAGCAGGGAGAGAAGAGCGATACCACCCTGCAGGGATTTTCGGTGTATGGGATCAGGGAAGGATCTGTTGACAGTCTCCTCTATGATTCGATGAATGTGTCAAGGATCGAACTGCCCCTTGACCCTTCGGCCGGGCAATCAAAGTTTGTGATGTTCACGGCTGACAAGAGAGACACCCTTACCCTGTTGCATACCAGCGAAGCCTACCTGATCTCCTACAACTGCGGTTTTGCTGCCCGGTTTACCCTTGAGGAGCCTTACAGCACCCGGGAGATGATAACAGAGATAGAGCTTGTAGAAGCTTTGGTCGATGCCGAACTAGAAATAGATGAAACGCACCTCCAGATATTTTTTTAAAGGGGTGCTGCTCCTGCTGCTCTCCATGCCGGTTGCCGGTCAGGATACCCTGCGGACCTATGGCCCGAGGATCGGGATCGACCTGTCCAGGTTTATCTATTACTTCACCGATCCGGCCGAAATCGGAGCAGAGGTTTCAGCCGATCTGGAGGTCTATAAGGACCTCTTTCCCGTCTTCGAATTGGGATACAGTACCCAGTCCGATCTGATCGGCCAGACCAGTTATGCCTCGGGCGGCACCTATGCCAGGATCGGGGTGGATTACAATGTACTTCCGGTGACGGACCGCTCTGTTCACCACAGTATCACCATTGGTTTCAGGTATGCCACCTCCATCTTTTCCCACAGTGCCGAGCAGATCACCCTGCAAAGTGGTTACTGGGGGGATTATTTCATAGAGTCGTATGAGAACAACCTTAACGGGAACTGGCTTGAGCTTGTGGGTGGTATGAAGGCAGAGCTCCTACCCAACCTTTTCCTGGGCTGGTCGCTCCGTTACAAGATCCTGCTTAATCCGGATATGGATCCCCGGGTAACCCCGTTGCTGATTCCCGGCTATGGAAAGGGAACGGAAGCCCGCGGATTCGGGTTCACCTACTCGGTGTTTTATAAGATTCCCCTGCTCAAGCGTTAAACCTTTAATCTAAGGAAGAAGATGACCTATTTAGCCTCCACGGACCGGTATCAAAAAATGACCTACAACCGCTGTGGAAACAGCGGATTGCTGCTTCCCTCCATCTCCCTTGGATTGTGGCAAAACTTCGGGGAGATGGATGACTTTCAGAATATCAAGGAGATCCTCTTCCGGGCCTTTGACCTGGGGATCACCCATTTCGACCTGGCCAACAACTACGGTCCTCCTCCGGGAAGTGCTGAGATCAACCTGAAAAACATCCTTCAATCCGGCCTTGGAAAGTACCGGGATGAGCTGATCATCTCTACCAAGGCGGGATACCTGATGTGGGACGGTCCCTATGGGGAGTGGGGAAGCAGGAAACAGATGCTGGCCAGCCTGGATCAAAGTCTGAAGCGCCTGGGACTGGAGTATGTCGATATTTTTTACGCCCACAGGCCCGATCCGGATACCCCCCTGGAAGAGACTATGATGGCCCTGCACAGTGCCGTTCAGTCGGGAAAGGCCCTCTATGTGGGGATTTCCAACTATGATGCCCCCAGGACCCTCAGGGCAGTAGAGATCCTGAAGGGGCTGGGAACGCCCTGTTTGATCCATCAGCCGAAATACAACATGCTGAACCGCTGGGTAGAGGATGGACTATTACAGGTTCTGGAAGAGCAGGGCGTGGGGTGCATCCCCTTCAGTCCGCTGGCCCAGGGACTGCTCACCGACCGTTACCTGGACGGGATCCCGGAGGGATCAAGGATCGCAGGTGAGAGCATTTCGCTCACGGAAAAACACCTGGACCCCGACCTGCTGGTCAGGATCAAGGCGCTGAACCAGCTGGCCGAAGAGCGGGGACAGACCCTCGCACAGATGTCTCTTGCATGGATCCTCAGCAGGAAGCAGGTCACCTCGGTGCTGATCGGTGCAAGCTCGGTTTCGCAGCTTGAGGCCAATGCAGCCACCATTCACAATCTGAAATTCTCCGGGGATGAGGTGGCAGCCATAGACAACATCCTGATGTAAAGGAAAACAGTTACCCTAGCTCCAGGTTCAACTCATCAAGGAGGCCGTTGATCTGCTCCAACTCACCAGTCGATAGAGATACCCCGGCTGCACCCGCATTCTGTTTCACCTGCTCCTCATTTCGGGCTCCTACCAGGACCACTTCGATCCCTGGTTGCTGCAGGGTCCAGCTGATCACCAGCTGGGCAAGGGTGGCACCCCTCTTTTGAGCAATAGGTTTAATTGAATCCAGGAACTGGTTGGTTTTAATCAGGTTATTGATCTTGAAATGGGGCGTCTCGGGCCGTGAATCACCCGGAGCAAACGGAGTGGCAGGGGTCATCTTGCCGGTTAGCAGACCCCGCTGCAGGGGACTGTAGGCCAGGATCCCGCAATGGTTCTCCAGGCACCAGGGTACAACCTCTGTTTCAATATCCCTTCTCACCATGCTGTAAGGAAGCTGGTTGGTACTCAATTCAATGACGGAAGAGGCACACTGCATCTGATCTACCGAATAGTTGCTCACACCCGCTGCCCTGATCTTTCCCTGGTCCAACAGGGTCTGAAGTGCCTCCATGGTCTCCCCGATGGGGGTTGAATCATCGGGCCAGTGGATCTGGTAGAGGTCAATGTAATCTGTTCCCAGCCTCTTCAGACTCTCTTCACACTCAGCGATAATGCGCTCCCTTGCCGAGTACTTATAAACATCACGGAGATTTCCATGATTATCGGTGGTGGTAAAATGATGCACCCCTTTTGTATCGTTCCAGCTTAATCCGGCCTTTGTCAGGATCTCAAAACGGTCCCGGTTGCCCCGTACCGCTTCTCCCACCAGTTTTTCAGAATGGCCGAAACCATACACCGGAGCCGTATCGATGGAGGTGATCCCCTCTTCCCTGCAGGCATGGATGGCACGGATCGAATCGGCCCGGTCGGACCCGCCCCATGCCCATCCGCCAATGGCCCACGCCCCGAGCGCAATGGATGAAACCTCAACCCCTGAACGGCCCAATATGCTTCTCTCAATCATGAATTTTCCTTTTTCACCTGCCTGGCAAAGGCAACAGGCAGGTAGTTGTCATAGCTCAGGCACACCTCCCTGGAAAATGAGACAGCACCCCTGATCAGCTCGCTCCAGGCCTCCCTCTCCAGCTTCCCTATCTGCTGCCGGGTATAACCATTGCGGCTGATCCCGTACAGAAGTCCGGCATTAAAGGTATCCCCTGCCCCGATGGTACTTACCGGTTCGATCCGCTCCACCTTTATATCGATCTTCAGATTTTCTGTTCTGAGGTGAACACCATGTGCATTGGCCGTGTAGACAAGGATGGAACACCGGTTGCGAACCTCTTCCCATGCATCATCAGGATTGTCAACACCAAAAATATTCTTCAGGTCCTCATCGGAGGCCCGGACCACAGTAGCAAGCTCCATGTTCTCCCTGATCGCAGGAATCAGCTGGTCACGTTCCGCCAAATGGGAGCTTCTGAAATTGGGATCATATAATACAGTGGCACCGGCCCCGACGGCTCTCTCCAACAGCTCCCTGACCCTCGGCCTGATACCCGGATTCAGCGCATAAAATGAGCCAAACAGAAGCAGGTCATCCGCATTAAAATGGGGAAACTCCACTTTCAGCCGCTGGTGGGGATAATCCTTGTAAAACTGGTACTCCGCATCACGCTTCTCATTCAGAAAAGCCAGGGCGATGGCAGATTGTCCATTCTCATACCTGGAGAGGTAGCTGGAATCTACCCCGTTCTGCTCCATGAAATCCTGGATCATATCCCCCACCCGGTCATTTCCCATCTCACTGATAAAGGTGATGGGGGCACCGAGTCTCCCTAAAGTAATGGCTGCATTGAATGAAGATCCCCCGGGTTTGGCGGTCCTGGGTTCATGCCCATGAAAAATGATATCAAGGATGGTCTCGCCTACAGCATAAATATCTCTCATATGAAAATCCTATTTTACCAGGCGGGATATGGCCTTAAACTGGTCCGTCCCGGCCACCCTGGCCAGCTCGAACAGGATCGATTCACATGTGGTAACAACGGCTCCCTCCATGCGCATCCGTTCCATAGCAACAGCTTTATCAAGCGGATTACGCGATGCAATGCAATCGGCCACCACAACGGGCCTGTAGCCCCCCTCAACCAGGTCAACCACGGTTTGGAGCACACATACATGCGTCTCAATCCCGCATATAATTACTGTTTTACGTCCGGTTTTCCCAAGCGACGAGAGAAAATCCGGTTCATCACAGCACGAAAATGCAATCTTTTCAATGGGCCCATCCGCCTCCAGGAGCTGCCGGAGGGGAGCGATGGTTGGCCCCAGCCCCTTTGGATACTGCTCAGTATGCAAGATGGGCACCTCCAGGACTTTCAGCCCTTCCAGAAGCATCCTGCACCTCCTTAAAAGCTCCTCCTTACCCTCCATAACCGGGAAGAGGCGCTCCTGAATGTCCACCACAACTCCCGTACAATCGTCCCTCTTAATCCTCATTATCTGCCCGGTTAGTGCTGCAAAAACTGATCAAATTCAAAGAGAAACTCACCGGTAGTTACCACCCGTGCATAGGTGTCCTCAAGAGACTGCACAGTTGAAAAGTGGACACTGTTCGCTGTGATAATATGCACCTCGTACTGCAGTGTCCGTGTAGCACATGCATCTTGTACCAGCATGCACTGAAAACCCAGGTCATGGGCAGCCCTGATGGCAGCCTCAACACACATGTGGGTCTGCATTCCGCAAAAGACGATCTGTTCGATGGAATCTGCCTGTAGTGTTTCAAGCAGATCGGTATCGATAAAGGCGTTGACGTGGTCCTTGGAGATCACCTTCTCTCTCTTGAGCGGTTTCACAAACTTATGAATGTTACCACCCGGCTCAAAATTGTGCCTTACATGGTATACAGG
>JBDLIQ010000046.1:0-28257 GCA_039714775.1 Bacteroidota bacterium | reverse complement strand
AAGGTAGAAATTTTCACCGTGCCTGAAAGTCCGCCTTCGATCAGGTCATAATCCTGGTTGGGAATCTCTGCCAAAGGATAGGACCAGGCGTTGGGAAGCCGGGTCACATTGGTTCTGGTCCTTCGTTGTCCGGCCGGAAGCCGGGCATCCCCGGCCAGTCCGTTTGCCCAGGTATTGGCCACCTCCACCCTGAGCCGGTTGGTGCCGGGTTGAAGCGCATCGGTGATCTCCACCCTGAACGGCTTCTTCCAGAGGATTCCAAGGTCCCTCTTATTAAGATACACATGCCCCGTCTCTACGATGTCTGTGAACTCCATGAAAACAGTTTCGCCAGTATCTGATTTCCATTCGAACGCCTTGTGATAAGAGGCAATCCCCGAAAAGAACCGGACTCCATCCTCCGGTCGGTTATTCCAGCTGATAAGTGAATCAAAAATAACCGTGCCTTCACCGGCAGAGGATTCCGGGAAGTTCACCTCCCAGGGCCCCTCCAGTTCCATGACCTTTATCAAATGCTCTTCAATAAAAGCTCCAAACATGGGTTCTTTATTGAGAAGATCCTCACTACCGGGCGACATTTCCGGTGAACAGACCAGGAAGAGGGAACCATGGGCATCGAGGGAGAGAGGAACTTCAGTGCCATTTGCGGTTGATCTGGCTTTTTGAACCCGGTACATTCCACCGCCATCCGGGTCCCAGTACTCCACCTCTTTACCTGCTTGCCTGATTGTGGCCATTCCCGCTACCGGTTTATCTGACCTGTTGCGAATGAAATAGATATCTGTATCATCCCATCGCCGGTGAATGTAGTCAAGGGTCCTGTCTTCTGAGGTTCCTGCAAAATCAAAATCCGGCTCAATCCCCCGTTCACTTAATATAGTTCGAAGATCTTTACCCCAGCATATGCTTCCCTTTCCATAATCGTTCCGGGTAACCGCTTTACCGTCACATGCTCCCCATATCCTGTCAGCCAGTTCACGCACCTGTTCGTCGCGCTCTTTCCAGTTTAACAGGCCATGGCTTCGCACCGGTTTCGGTCCCACCACCGTTGCACCCTCTCTTACAAGCACCTCAATCTTCTCAAGGATCCCGGGCTGCATGTACACCTCGTCAGGCAAGACCAGCAATTCATAGGTCTGACCGTGTGGCAATACCAGTTTCCCACCTTCAACTTCAACTCTGTTCAACAGGATATCCGAATTGGTCACATCATAATCATATCCGAATCCCAGTCCGGGCATGATCTTTTTGGCAGGCACAAAATTGGGAACAGAATCTCCATAGTAAAAGAGCACATCTCCAACGAAATTACCCTGCTGTAACATGTAACTGCACCTCCCGAGGTAATCCATCCATGGCCGGGCCATGGGCCACCAGATGCGGTTTTCATTAATCAGGGTTCCGAATGCATAGGCCCACCCTGGTGTTCCTGCCTCCTCAGGAGTGTGGGGCCAGGTGTGAAGATTGATCCGGTTCAGTCCTTCACAAAATGCCCGGTCGGCTGTTGGTTTCAGATCACCCGGACCCTCGTTCCACAGATGGATGCCGGTAAAGGCTTCTGCCTCAACATATTTCTGGTTGTAGATATGAGAGGCACTGGCAACACCCTTGATCACCTGAAGCTCTTCCAGAAAATGGGTACCCTGTCCACTTTGACGGCTCTTTTTCCAGAAATCTGAATTGTCCGGAATGTGCCAGAACTCCCCCCGGGGAAAGGTCAGGGATCCTGAGGATTTCAACGATTCAAAGGGACAGTTGTGAATGGGCGGGCCCGGTCCGGCTGCCTCAGCCACAAAACCCACCCCATGGGCTTCGCAGATCTCCCGGGTATGGAGATAATGGTTTTCAATGATCAGGTCCGAGAGCACCCTCCGGTAATCATACAGGAACCTGGAAGTGGTTTCGTGGTCCTGCACCAGCTTGCCTTCAAGGGCCGGAAGCCAGGGAACCATGCTGTAACCCATTCGGTTCTTAAATTCGGAGGTCATTGCCGGGGTCCACAGCTGTCCCTGCACCTCATAGCTGTCGGTATAGAAATAGGTCAGTCCCGATTCTCCAAGGGGTTTTCCCAGCTGTTCCTCCAGCCTTTCAATGAAGAATCTGATGTGCCGTTCGCTGGCCTCTGCACTAAAATGGTCGATCATGGGTCCCCTTGAGTTGGGTGTGCTGGAGATCATGGGCTGACCTGTGTTGGTACAGAGATACCTGATCACCTTCCACTCTCCCTCGGGGGCATCCCAGGAGAGGAGCCCTGTCTCATCCATCTGCCCGGTCAGCTCCAGAACCTCACCCCGGATCATCCCCTCCGGATCCGGCTTATAAGCGATCACAGCCACCTCCTTATAAAAAACAGGCAATCCCGATTCGTCACGGGCAATCATCGTTTCCGATTCCCTGCCCGGTTTCCCTGCACGGTCGGGAAGTTCAGGAAAAGCAAGTTGCAGATGAACCGTTGCCGGACCTGTGATCTCAACCTCACTGCTGAACAACCCCATGGTCTGGTGTTCCGGCAGGGTCCATGCCCCGCCGGCATTCCACCCGCTGGCAATGATCAGCCCCAGCTCCATTCCCAGACGCTCAGCTTCATTGATGGCGTGGCAGATCGCCTCCACCGATTCGTCGCCCATGAATGGCGGACCTGCGGGTACAATGCCATCCTCATCCACCACACTGCGCACATCCCAGATGTCGAATCCACCCATACCCATCCTTTTCGCCTCCTCCAGCTCCCTGGTCAGCTCCTCCAACTGAAAATTCCCGTCCACCCAGTCCCACATGGCCCTGGGCCTTGCCTCAACCGGGGGGGTGATAAAACCTGCACGAAGTTCATCCAGGCTGTTTTCTCCCGGTTCTACGCAACCCGGAATAAGGAAAACAGAGACCAGAAAGAGGAGCGGGCTGACCATTAATATTTTTTTCATGGGATCCGGTTAATCCAGGTTAAACTGTCTCCTGATGTATTCATACCTCATCTTCCCGTATTCAGCTGGCAATGCGTGTCCTGCCCAGGGGTATGCAATATACTCCTTTGGTACGGTGAGCTGATTGTACGCGGCAAAATTGATATGAGGCGGACAGGTTTTGTCTTTTAGTCCGACAGACATAAGCACCGGGGCTTTGATCCAGGGTGCCAGATTCTTGATATCGACATAACTCAGGGTTCTGAACATCTGATCTTCTGAAACTTCCGGGTGCTCCTTTAAATAAGAGAAGAACTCACCTGCCGGCCATCCGGCCATCCTGAAATAATCCCTGAAATCGGACAGGAAAGGCACATGGGGAACGCACAGATCGATGCGCCTGTTATCCAGCGCGGCAGTGGCGTAGCTGAGGGCCCCGCCCTGGCTTCCTCCCTCAACTGCCACCCGGGAGGTATCTACCTCCTCCCGTGAGTAAAGGAAGTCCACCGCACGGAGGCAATCCATGTAGGCACCGCGATAGATATAAAGCTCTTTGTCATCCACATGGTGGTAAAGATATCCCGGAAAACCAGGGTTTACATGATCTCTGCTGTTGCCGTGGCCGCGGATATTAAGTACCAGCGCCACCATGTCATCGCCCGGATAGAGGTAGTCCGGGATCATATTTGAACTGTATCCCTGCACCTGCAGAATTGCCGGATAAACCCCCTCCTTTACCGGCCGCATGTACCAGCCACGCACAAGGATGTTACCAAGGGAGCGCATCTCAACCAGGTAGATCTCCCGGGTATCACTGCAGAGATCATCCTGGCGGATCAGACGAAATTGGGGATCCACTGCATCCAGCTCCCTGCGTGCCCGCATCCAGTAATCCTCAAAATCATCAGGGCGGTCCAGGGGTGAAACGACCTCTTCCGGCCTCACCCCAATGGCAAACTCACTCCTTGTGTTATCTGAATCACTTCTGAGGCTTGCCACCAGGTTATAGAATCCGGGATCCAGCTTCCCCAGCTCCACGGGGAACTCTTTTGATCTGCCCGGTCTGATCTTCACCGGGAAGGTTTTATCCACGATCTCCTCTCCAAAATCTGATCTGGCATCCAGCACCAACTCCCCCTTCAGGGTTTGCTCCAGATTGTTTTCCACCTTCAGCATAAGCTTCACCGGATCTTCATTCAGAAAGAGGTGGTCCTCACGCTCCATTACCGGGGTAACCGATACCACCGATTGAAACCCTTTCACGGTGAGCGTAACAGGATCGCCCACGATACCTCCACCGCCATGATCATCATACACCCTGACAGCAACGGTGTTCTCCTGGTCCCACCGGATCAGTTCAACCGGAATGATGTAAGCCCGTGGTTCTGAATAGCCCGTTTCGTATTCGGGCGGCATCCGGCCTGTCTGCCCAAGAATCTTTCCATTCCAGTAGGTGACATCCGAGTCGTCAATCCTGCCCAGGCTGAGTACAAATCCGCCACGCTCTATGGCCACCTCCTTCATCGATCCGGGGATGGTAACAGACTGCCGGTACCAGGCAAATCCATCGTAGGTTCCATACCCCTGGTTCTCCCAGTCGGTACCTCCATACAGGGTATTCCACCCGGAGTCGTCATAACCCGGTTCGGCCCAGGCCAGGTCGTCACCCGTTTTAAATTTCCATTCGAATTTTAACAGATTCTGCGCCTGCACTCCGTGTGCCAGGCCAAACAGCATCAATACTACTATCACTCTTCTCTTCATAGCATAGTTTTTTTTCACTCACCACTCACACTCACACTCACACTCACACTCACACTCACACTCACACTCACCCTCACCATTCACCAGTCACCCTCACCCTCACCATTCACCAGTCACCAATCACCATTTCGCAAGATATGAAACGAAACAATCTGTCCGGTCAGCCATATTAATAAATACGTCACCTATATTACTACAAAATAGCATACTTTATTGGGAAAATACCGGACCTGACAGGCAAAGCTTATCACTACTTTTAGCTTATGAAGCTTTCTATCAAAGAGAAGCTGGGTTACAGCTTCGGCGAGTTTGCAGGCAGCAGCCTGTGGCAGACCATGATGTTCTTTCTGCCGGTGTTTTATACAGACGTTTTCCTGCTCCTATTTTACAACCTGAAGGATTCGAAGCTTACAGAAATTGAACAGGAGCTAAATGCCCGCAGGGAAAAATCAATCTAAATGAACCACCTTATCCACAAAATAATTACCGGTCTTGCCCTGCTCCTTCTGTTAAACTCCTGCAATCAAAATAGCTCAACCTGGCAAATTGATTCTCCGGAAAAGCAGATCCGGGTTGAGCTGAAGATGCAGGGGAATGAGGGAGAAGAACGCCTCTATTATAGCATATATATTAAAGAGAACAGATCCTTTAAAGAGATCATGGACCTCTCCCCGTTGGGAATTGTGCGGGAAGATGGTCGTTTTGTGGAAAACCTTGAATTGATCTCTGCAGAAGAGGAGCATGGTATTGAGGATCAATATACCCTGGTCAGCGGTAAGCAGCAGGAGTGCAGTTCTGTATACAATACCATGCAAATCACCTTTAAGAACCGGAAGAGACAGAAGATCTCACTGATCTTCCGGGCCTATGACAATGGAATTGCATTTCTATACCGGTTCCCGGGGGAGGGTGAACCCAATGTAAGGGTGACAGGCGAACTCACAGGTTTTGACTTCAAGGAGGGTAATTTCTGGGCTCACCCGTACGATACACTTTCAAATTGGAGTCCGGGATATGAAACCTATTACCGGGGTCCCCTTGATGTTGGGACCACCGCACCCCTGAATAAAAACGGGTGGGCATTCCCCATCCTGATTGAATCGGAAAACACCTGGATGATGGTTTCCGAAGCAGGTTTTGATGGTTCTTACGGTGCCAGCCACCTTCATGGTGAGTGTAAGGATGGCAGCTACAGAATCAAATTTGCAGAGCAGGGAGAGGCAGAGGGCTACTATGAAAACTCCTCCTACGCCCCCCTCCCCTGGAGCACACCCTGGCGCTTCATTGCCATAGGAACTACTCCCCGTGAGATTGTAGAGACCAATCTTCCCACCGATCTGTCGGCTCCATCCGCTCTGGAGGATCCATCCTGGATCAAACCCGGACGTGCCTCCTGGAGCTGGTGGTCGGAGAGTGACAGTCCGCGGGATTACAAACGGCTGGTACCTTTTGTGGATCTGGCAGCAGAGATGGGATGGGAATACTCCCTGGTGGATGCCAACTGGAACCGGATGAAAAACGGGGATGTGGAAAAACTGGTTGGATATGCCGCTGAAAAAAATGTGGATCTGCTGCTGTGGTATAATTCAGGGGGAATACACAATGTGGTGACCGAGGAACCCCGGAATTTGATGGATGACCGCAAAACCAGGCGGAGGGAGTTTGAAAGGATCAGTAAACTGGGCATCAGTGGGATCAAAGTGGACTTTTTCCAGTCTGATAAACAGGAGATCATAGGTCAATACATAGAGATCCTGGAAGATGCAGCTGATTTTGGACTGGTGGTAAATTTTCATGGATGTACCCTGCCCAGAGGTTGGAGAAGAACCTGGCCCAACCTGCTCACCATGGAGGCGGTCAGGGGCGGAGAGAATTACAAGTATGCCAGCGATTTCCCGGAAGCTGCTCCTGCTCACCTTACCATATTGCCCTTCTCACGAAATGCTGTGGGTCCGTGTGACTACACCCCCGGGGGATTCTCTGACAGCCGGTTCCCTCACCTCACCACCTACGGCTTCGAACTGGCACTCCCGGTGGTGATCGAATCGGGAATCATGCACCACATGGACACCCCGGGGATGACCCTGGGACTCCCCTCCTATGCTGTTGATCTCCTGCGGGACATACCGGTGGTGTGGGACAACACCAGGTACCTGGCAGGATATCCGGGCAAAGAGGTTATCATCGCCCGAAGAAGCGGTGACACATGGTACATCGGGGGGATCAACGGTGAGAACCACACCAAGGAGATGGTCATCGATCTCTCTGTAATCGGTGAAACCCCGTCATCAATCCGGATTATTACTGATGGTATTACGGAGAGAGATCTGCAGCTGGTGGAGATGACACCTGAAAACGGAAAGCTAACGATACGGCTGAAGCCTTACGGAGGATTTGCCGGGAGCTTTGCAATTGATTAGTTTTTATGTTTCAGCACTTCTCCGGCGGGAAGCAGCTCTAAATAATCAAGTTTCATCATCCGGTTCAGTAAATTGTCTAAGTAACCGGTGCTTATTGGTCCCCAGCCTTCGCCATCTAAACCATGAAGATTTAAGATGAGCCAGCCTCCGGTTGAATCCATGAATTGATTCACTTTTTCTTCTACCCAACCATCCGCGTTATCCGGCCCATATGAGATGCATCCAAGGCGGAAAGGGCCATCGACAGATGGTAAAGGATTGCTCTTTTGATCCCCTAAGATATGGCTGCCTCCTGTTCTGATGGCACGAACTTTTGACAAAGCAAATTGCTCCAATTCAGGTGTTGAAGCATTAAATGCGAAATTATATACTGCATCAGATGCCCTAAATCCTTCAAGATGTTCATCAAAGTATTCCAGGCATTTAGTAATTTTCTCTCTGGCCAAATTTATGGGCATTTCAGTAAGATCCAGGTGTTCCCATGAATGTGGCATGATCTCATGTCCCCGGCTTTTAAGTGTATTCCAGTCATTAAAATTTCCCAGGGTAACTGTTTGGTAAATATCTGGTGGAATAAAGGAGGGCAGATGTCCGGAGGCAATGACATTCAGGCAAGCCTTAAGTCCGTATTCTTCATGTATTTCAGCAATTCTGTAAAATGATTTTCTAAAACCGTCATCGAAACTCAGGGTCAGGAGATGGGTTTTTGATTTCTGGTAACAACCTTCAAGTCCCACAGCCAATCCGGCCATTGCCGTTGTTTTAATAAACCTTCTTCGTTTCATGATAACACTTGTAATAAATATGAAGTTAATAAAAAGAGGGGCCGAAGCCCCTCTTTTATATCCGTCATATGAATCTGTTTACCTCTTAATAAACTTCCTTGTCACACTGCCATATCCGGCATGCTCAAAGTTAAGGAAGTATACACCTGCAGCATAACCTGAAAGGTCAACGGTGAGATGATCAGATGTAACATCCACCACCTCAACGGTCTGACCCGTGATGCTGGTTACAGCAACCCTTTCAAACGCTGTGGCATTGCTGATGTTCAGCATCCCGTAAGCGGGATTCGGGTATACATCGATATGCTCAGCATTCAGGGACTTGACAGCTGTCGGATCCGTAGTGATGGCATACTCCATGGTGGTACCATCTTCGGCGGTAACCAGCACAACCATGCCTGTGGCCGCTTTGGTCCTGTCGGGATCGGCCACCTCGGCGCCACCTGAACTCTCCAGCATCGCCACAGTGGCTTTTTCATCAACGGTCAGACCAATCAGAACTGCAGTTACTGACAGGGTTGGATCAACCATGGTGATCTCACCTGTACCCAGTGTACCATACAGTGTACTGTGAATGGTGGCATCATCGGATGGCACATAAGGAATTATCTCATCGCCCATCCGGATGTCATCCAGCCAGTAGGTGGCCTTGTGTGTTCCGGGCCATGTAACGGTCTCGATAAGGAAAGACCATACCACTTCCTGCGCATTGTGCGGATGCCCGTCGGCAGCAATATAATCGGCGAAGTCGAAGAAATACTCTGCAAACTCACCGCTACCGGCTGCATCCACAGGGAGATAGGTCTGTATCCGGCCCACCCTCGTAATATGAGTCGGGTCATACTCCTGAGGATCCGGATCAGGCACATTGGCCATCAAACTCACCTGGAACGGAATCGTGGCAATGGCCACAGGTCCGGAGTTACCATCATCATAGGTGGCATCTTCCACTTTCACCTTCATTGACATGATCTGGTTGGCAGGATCAGAAAGATCCAGCACCCATTCGTTCTTTGTAAAAACAGGCATGAAGCCGTCGGCAAAGCCCGACTGGTTCATCTCTACCTTCAGGGCTCCATTGTCATCGCTCACCTGGAAGATTCTGGTGGTTCCATCGGCATGTGTTCCCTGATTGGCATCCCAGACAGCCATATCCACTCCGCTCTCAAAGTCCTCCGTATAACCTGTTTTGGAGGGCAGTGGAGCATCCAGCGCCTGGTCGCCGATGGCTACATCGTCGATCCAGATTGTGGCATCATAAACACCGTTCCATTTCACCGTTTCAAACAGCAGCCAGGTGATGGTGTCGGCACGGTTGAATGAAGTATCCCCGTCTGCGATCCAGGCATCTCCCTGGGTGAAATCGAAAAAGTAGGTTTCAAAACTGCCCGCACCTGCTGCTGCGGCAGGCACATCAATCAGTTGGTTACCCACACGGATAAAGCCTCCATCGCCATCAGGTGTAAACATGGATACCTGTACCGGAAGTGATGCAACTGACACAGGGGCTTCCTCAGGCTGTTTATTCTCCCATGTGGCATCCTCAATTTTTATATTAACACTTACGCGTGGGTTATCCTGCAGGTTCAGCATGCCCACCTTCCACTGAATTCCGTCCCAGAAGGTCTCCTGTACCATATCATACTTCAGGGTTGTGTCGACACTGATATCAAATACCGGAGAACCATCCTCGTGCATCTCATGATTGGTAAACCAGATGGCCGAATCGGCCGAGGTCAACTCATCCTGAAAATCTTCAAACAGACCGGTTGGCACAACTTCCAAAGCAAGCGCCACATCATTCCAGAGTCCCTTTTCGGACCATATCCTCAACACCATTCCGGTTTCGGCGATCTCTGCATTCACATCGACCGGGGCTGCCTTTTCATATACCTCGGCTGTAGCACCTGCAGATATTGATACTGCAGCAACCAGGTCGGTCGCCGTTGTATACTTGGGAATATCGGTAATGGCATTGTTTTCTGCATCAATTACTCCGATGGTGGTTGAAAGCAGGTCATTTTCAAGTGAAAGAACCCTGGTAGTAACCTTACCTCCGTCGCTCAGAATCGCAGTAGCCCAAAGCAGGGGCTGTTCCCATGCGCGATCCACTGTCTCGAACCATGAATTTCGTCCATTGCGGGCAGTATCTGCATCGGCATCACCCACCACCACTTCAAGTCCGAAGGGTGTATCGTGTCCTGGTACAAAATTGGGATCCATATTGGCCCATGGAATGCTCACCTCGAGCAACCATCCACCGGTAACTTCAGCCTGTGCATAAGTTATGCCAGATGCTGCTGCATCCACGCTGTTATCCGGATGTTGTCCTCCTATCTCCAGGAAATCGGCATCCCTGAGGAACTTTATCTGAAAATCGGTGGTGTCGTAATAATTCCACCAGCTTCCGTTCCATCCACCCAATGCCGGATCTACCCAGGCTCCGGGTCCGTCACCAAATGGATTAATATAGAAATAGGGGAATTTCATATCCGTATCCAGGTAAAGATCGATATAGTCGTTCTGGTCCTGTGCCAGTCCGCTGGGCGTATTGATATTCTTCAGCTCCACATCCTTCACCTCCACAAGCATGTAAAGGTTGGTTGCATCCCAGATGGTTTTGAACTCTGCAGCAAAAGCAGAATCCATCAAGCCGTCCGTGGTATTGCTGATCTCCCTGAATTCCACCGAACTCCAGAGGTCGTCAATGGTCCCGTCAATCACCGGGGCCGTTGCTGTTTGCATAATTTCAGTGTTTGTTGCTGGGGCCGAGATGGCACTGCCATCACTGAAAACCAACACACCCCACTCTTTGGGATCTGCCCACGCAAGATCAACTCCTGCCGGCATATGCCAGGCAACACGTCCGTCCCTGAGGGTATCAGCTGCACCTTTTGTGTCAGCGTCACCTACCGAGATCTCAAAACCAAGACGTGTGTTGTGGTCAGCCACAAATCCGGCATCCAGGTTGGCAAAGGGGATCTGCACCTCCATCATCCAACCCGAGCCATCGGCCTTTTCGACCTGACCATATACAATACCGGAAGCAGGACCGTCAACTGTCCGGCCGGGGAATTGTCCCCCAATGCCAAGATAGTCGGCATCTCTTAAAAGCTGGACCTGATAGTCATTTCCGTCATACATGTTCCACCAGCTTCCGTTCCATTTGCCGGGTGCAGGATCTTCCCAGTATCCGGGTCCGTCACCAAAAGGATTTACATAGTTATACGGGAAAAGGCGGTCCATATCGATATAAAGATCGATGAAATCGTTCTGATCCTGGGCCAGTCCGCTTGGTGTATTTGTATTGGTAAGGGTATCATCCTTGATATCTACAAGCAGGTAGAGGTTATTTGCATCCCACAATACTTTAAAGTCAGCACCAAACGACTGATCCATCAGTCCGCTGGAAGCATTGCGAATCTCCCTGAAAGGGACATCGTTCCACATGGCATCTGCTGTGCCATCGATGGTGGGCACACTGGTAGCAAACTCAACCGCTGGATTCTCAGCAGGAAGGGATACTCCCGATCCGTCATCCAGGACAATCAGTCCCCATAGTTGGGGATCCTGCCAGGCAAGGTCGACTCCCTCTTCCATATTCCATGCAACCCGTCCGTCCCGGAGTGTATCGGTGGTACCTTTGGTGTCGGCGTCTCCAACAACGATCTCAAATCCAAGTCTTGCATTATGAACCGCGTTGAATCCTCCTTCAATCAGGTTATCAAAGGGGATGGCCACTTCATAAGTATAACCACCCACAACCTCAACCTGACCATATGTAATTCCTGAGGCAGCAGCGTCAATCGTCCTGCCCGGGAATTGTCCCCCGATAGCCAGGAAGTCTGCATCTCTTAAAAGTTGTACCTGGTAATCGGTCTCATCATATAGGTTCCACCAGCTTCCGTTCCATTTGCCAGGTGCGGGATCTTCCCAGTATCCGGGTCCGTCACCAAAGGGATTTACATAGGTATAGGGATAACGGCGGTCCATATCGATGTAGAGATCGATAAAGTCGTTCTGATCCTGGGCCAGGCCGCTTGGTGTATTTGTATTTGTAAGGGTGTCGTCATCCACGGTGATGGCCAGATAGAGGTGATCGGCATCCCAGAGCATCTTAAAACTGGCTGCGAAGGCATCATCCATGATTCCGGATGAGGTATTCGCAATATCCATGGAAGCAGCAGCTGCCCACGCAGCATCTCCCACATCTCCGTCAATGGTCGGTGCGGTGGCGGTCATCGTCACACCCACCCCCTGACTAAAAGAGGTTAATGGCAGAGCCATCAAAACCGCGAATAATAAAAATTTGTAGATCTTTCTCATAGCATTGATCATTTAGTTTGGTGAATTAGAAAAGAATTTATCTGGGTCATATCTATACGCTCAAATTTCATTATTCCTAAAACTATGACATTAACTAATACGATTTCCCGAATAAGAAAATACTGGAATGATTTGATACTATAACACACCAAAGAGGCCGCCTCATTCCCGATTGATGAGACGGCCTCTTATGACATTCATTATAATCAATCCAATACTATCTCTTAATGAACTTCCGGGTTGTGGAGAGACCATCCTGGTTGTTCACCGTTACCAGGTATAGAGCGTTTGGAAGTGAAGTGACATCCAGGTTAACCAGCCTTTCGTTGCTCACCTCGCGACTCATTACGCTTTGTCCGGCCATATTGAACACCTCAATGTTTTTAATGCCCTGGTTGCTGATCAGTTGAAGGGTCTCGGAAGCCGGGTTGGGATAGATCCTGAATTTCAGATCACTCCCCAGCGGCTGTACCGATTCATAGATCTCATCCTTCATCTGCAGGTCCCCCAGTACGGATGGATCGGTCCATGCCATATTCTCAACATCAAACCAGCTTATTGCCGCCTCTCTTGCATCCCCGTCGTCGTCGTCATTGACATGCAGATCAAACCCGATTTTCTGTCCGATAGCGGGTTGGGTTGTTCCGAAACGATCCAGCCATTCAAGAGAGGTGAGCCATGGTACTTCAATCTCAAAGATATATCCGCCCTGTTTGTTGGCCCACTCCCAGGTCATCCCATCCACATGATCGTGGTGGTCCACCCTGTAAGTAGCCCCCCCTTTTGGAAACATAAACTGGAATTCGTCTGTTTCCGAAGGCAGGTAGGAGCTGTTTTTGCTGTTGTTCAGATCCAGCCAGAACTCCACACAATCATCATTATAGGGCTCCGCAGGACTGTCCAGCATTTCGATATCATCGGTGATTTCGGCCAGGATGAAGAGGGATACCTCATCCCACAATACCCTGAAGGTGGCTCCAAAGTCGGTAGGTCCGTCTATCACCCCATCCGGCAGAATGTGATCCACCTCAACGATGGGCACTGTTTCCCACACAGGATCGATCTCTCCATCCACGTTTGGAAAATCAGCCCTGTAATAACATGGCAAAGCAGGTGGGGCCACCACAATGTTGTACTTTTTGGGATTGGATCCGGCAAGGAACACGACCATGTTCATGGCGGGATCCAGGATATCTGCCCCAGCGGCTTCAATGCCGGCTTTTCCATCATTCCCGGCTGCAAGCATAATAAGGTTATCACCGTTGTGGGTGATTCCGTCCATCAGCTCCTGCACAGTGGTTCCTTCCGGGATATCACTCACAGAGGTAGCCCCCACAGCACCGATGGCCGAAGCGGTGATCATTGCTTCAGCAGTGGGTAACTCAGCAACTGATCCAACCATCACATCGTCAAATACAATATCGCCATGGTAGAGGGGGTCTTCATTTCCCGGATCTACATTGATCAGGAATCCTTCGATGTCTGTGGAATCCAGTTTAAGGATTACTTCATCTCCGTTTTCATCCACCGCTGCATGCAAAAACTTCCCTCTCCAATTGAAATAGTAAGTATTGTAAACCTCCCCGGGAACCACCCATACATCTGCTTCGGATCTGTTATACAGGGTGTCCGTTTCATTTTCATCCCAGAGATAGATCCGAAAATCAACTGCCGTATCTGCTTTGATCTTAAAACTGGCATAGGGATTCTCAGAAAGGTCGATCTTATCGGGAAACTTCAGATGTACACCATCCCACATAGTCAGCTTGGTTATGGTATAGGTCAGCTCACCGTTGGCCTCAACTGGTTCATAGGAGTCCGGATTTGTATTCCACGCAGGATCCAGATCATTGTCATCAAAATTATCCGACCAGCTGACAGGTGTTTGTGAATATGCTACAGCCGTGGCAAATATCAGGCTTAGTACCAATGGGTAGATTTTTTTCATAGCAACACTTTTTAAATAGATGTTTTAAGAATAATATGGTTAAAAATATACAATTTAGATATATGAAATTTGAAATGAGAATATATTGGAACGATTTGATATTATAACGGATTTTTCGCCTTGAACCCCACTCCAATATTATCTAATTTTACAACGGTTATTCCTGCAGCCAACGTTATACCTGACGTGCATGGGAAACCTCATTGATTAAAAGAGAATTGACTAAACGAACCTTAATCTTACTGCTCATATGAACTCCTCACAGAAATTTCGACTTATCCTGGGGCTGATGGCTTCGGTCTTACTGGGTTTAAGTCCCCTCTATGCACAGGACAGACCGGTCACCGGGAATATAACCGATTCCGGTGACAACACACCCCTGATCGGAGCCACCATCCAGGTAAAAGGTGCGGCAGTAGGTACGGTGACCGATGTGAACGGAAACTTCAGCCTTGATATTCCAGCCGGGTCAGAAGTGGTCGTCTTTTCCTACATCGGTTATCTGTCAAAAGAGGTTGAAATCGGTGACCGGATCCGGTTTGATGTCCAGTTGGCAGAGGATGTCCAGGAGTTGGACGAGGTGGTGGTTATCGGGTATGGAACCCAGAAGAAATCAGACCTGACCGGCTCTGTGGCCACTGTGAGCGGCGAGGAGCTGACAAAAGTGACGGTTGCCGGGATTGACCAGGCGCTGCAAGGGAAAGCAGCGGGGGTACAGGTTACACAAAGCTCCGGCCGGCCCGGCGCACCTGTCAATGTAAGGATCAGGGGTGTGGGTACGGTGAATAATACTGAACCACTCTATGTGGTGGACGGCATCCCCATGAGCAATTCGGATGTCATATCCATCAGTCCCAACGACATTGAATCAATGACCGTTTTGAAAGATGCATCGGCCACAGCCATCTATGGATCAAGGGCCGCCAATGGTGTGGTGATGATCACAACAAAAAGAGGTAAAGCCGGAAAGATCAAGGTCAATTTCTCCTCCTATGCAGGGGTATCCAACATGTATAAGGTGCCTGCCATGCTCAATAACGAACAATATATATCACTGGCAGACAGCATGTATGCCGCTTCAGGACTGGTGCCGGAGGCCATCTACCGGGACAGCAGTGTGATCAGTAACAACACCGACTGGATTGACCAGATCACACGACAGGGGAGCATGCAAAACTACTACCTCTCCATCTCGGGAGGGTCAGAAAACAGCAACTACAGTCTGTCGGCCGGCTATTTTGACCAAAAAGGGATTGTGATTAAGTCGCACCTTAAAAGGTACACCCTCAGGGCCAATTCAGATTTTATTATAGGAAAAAGGATCAAGGCAGGTAGTTCTGTTTCAATCTCCAGGATCTATCAGGATCCAAGCGGCGGATACTCCTTCAGGTCGGCCTACCGCACATCACCCCTGCTTCCGGTTTACGATTCTACCAACCTGGGAGGGTATGCACAACCCTCTGCCACCACCACCGGGATCAGTGACTATTCAAACGAATATGCCAACCTGATGATGAGAGATAACTGGAACACTTCCACCCGGCTGGTTCTCAGCGGATATGCATCGATTGAGATATTCAAGGGACTGACCTACAAGATGAATGTAGGCGGAATACAGGGTTCAGGGAGGGCCTATAGCTTCACGCGCGCCTTTAACAATGGAAATTCCAGTGTGAAGTACCCCACCGTAAGCGACAACTACAGCAACAGTTATAAGCTGATGATCGATAACCTGCTCACCTACCAGAACAGTTTTGACAAGCACAATCTTTCGGTTCTGATTGGCCACAATGCAGAAACCAATTTTGGTGAATACATGGGTGTGAACGTAGAGGATGTACCGGACCTCTTTTCCAATGTGGGCAACTGGGCATATATAGAGAGGGAGGACGGAACCAACAACCTGCCCAATATCTCAGGAGGGGATGGCGTCTCTTACAGGCTGATCTCCTATTTCGGTCGCCTCATCTATAATTATGACAGCCGCTACTACTTCACAGGCAGTGTCCGGCAGGATGGATCGTCACGTTTTGGCCCCGAAAATAAATGGGGGATATTTCCCTCATTTGCAGGAAGCTGGAGGGTAAGCAATGAAAGTTTCTTCCAGTCTGTTCCTGTGCTGAATGATCTCAAATTAAGGGTCGGTTGGGGAGAGACCGGGAACCAGGATATCTCAAACTTTGCATACCTGGCTTTCCTCGAAACCGGGGATCATTCCCCTGCTATCTTCGGAACGAATCAGATATTGCATTACGGGGCAGCTCCCATCAATGTCTATCCCAATTCAGCCATCAAGTGGGAGACCACCATTCAGACCAACGTGGGAGTGGATATGGCACTGCTTGAGAACAGGATCCTGGCCACGATTGACTATTTTATTAAGGACACTGAAGAGATGCTGGTGAAGATCCCCATCCCTGCAACTGCTGGATATCACAACAATGCCGACCCATACCTGAACATCGGAAAAGTGCAGAACAAAGGCTTTGAGTTCTTTGTCAGTTACCGGAAAAAGGAGGGAGATTTCACCTATGAGATCTCTGCCAATGCTGCCACCTTAAAGAACAGGGTGGTCTCACTTGGAGATGGGGATGCATTGTGGAACGCCGGATTGAGGACCAAAACTGAAGAGGGATATCCCATCGGAAGTTTCTTTGGCTATGTGGCTGACGGGATTTTCCAGAATGAGCAGGAGGTAGCAGATCACGCCATACAGAGCCCGGGAGATGACCCGGCTTCCTCGACCTCCCCCGGAGACATCAGGTTCAAGGACCTGAACGGCAATGGAATCATCGATAACGGGGACCAGGACAAGACACACCTGGGGAAATCTATACCCAGCTTGATCTATGGTATGAACTTCAATTTCTACTACAAGGGAATTGACTTCAGCCTTTTTCTTCAAGGCATACATGGTGTGAGCGTATATAACAATGCTGCCCGGGAGGTGAACCTGCCCAGCAACATTCCCGGAGAGTATGTAAAGGACCCCAATAAATGGGTCTCTGTCCTCGATTACTGGTCACCCCAAAACACCAGCTCCACCATTCCCCGTGCCATTGTCACCGACCCCAACAACAACTCCCGGATCTCAAGCTACTGGCTGGAAGACGGATCCTATCTCAGGTTAAAGAATGTCCAGGTGGGTTATACCCTGCCGGGTTCTCTTACCAGCCGGGCAAACATCACCAGCATGAGGATCTATGTTTCGGCACAGAATCTCTTCACTTTTACAAAATACAGTGGACTTGATCCTGAAGTGGGAACTTCAGACCACACCACCAATGTGGGTGCTCCCACACTGAATGTGGGTGTGGATGACGGCATCTATCCACAGGCACGGACCGTGTCGGTTGGAATCCAGGTAGATTTTTAATCCCATTACAGGAGCTTACCATGACAAAAAAAACAACATACAACATGAGATATCGTCACACGATAATTGCAACACTGCTGCTCTTTATTGCAGCAGGCTGCACCACCGATTGGCTTGATGTAACCCCGGATGATTCGCTTCAGGAATCGGTTTTTTACAAGACCCAGGAACATGCAGTGATGGCTGTCACCTCTGTTTATGAACTGTTGCATTCACCCAGTTTGTACGGAAGGGACTACTTTATCCTGCTCGATATTGTCTCGGACGACTGCGTGGGTGAGAATCCGGGCATGCCATACGACAATTTTACATTCCAGAATACAGATGAACGGATAGAAAACATCTATGTGCACGCACTCAGGGGGATCTTCAGGGCAAATCTTGCCATGGAGAAGATCCCCGGGATTGAGATGGACCAACAACTGAAAAAGAGGCTTATTGCAGAGAGCAAGGTGCTGCGCGCCCATTTCAACTGGATCCTTGTCACCACATACGGCAAAGCGCAACTTGTTAACAGGGTACTGCTCACCAGTGAACTGAAACAGGCCGGGGTAGAGGAGATCATGGAGTTTTATGACCAGATTGAGACCGATCTGCTGGAAGCAATTCCGGATCTGCCCGACAGCTATAATGAGATGAACACCGGGAGGGTAACCAGTGGAGCCGCCATGGGTCTGCTGGGCAAAAGCTACATCTACCGGGCAAGTTATGATGAAAATCCTGAAGAAAACTGGTGGCAAAAGGCAGCAGAACAGTTCGAGCAGCTGATTGAAAGTGGGAAATACAGCCTCATTCAGCCGCTCACCACCGACAGCACAGGCTATTTTAATGCCTATATGGCGGTATTCACCGAACAACCCTACCCCAATGGATATGGAGGAGTATCTACGGCACAGGGCGGTGAGAACAACAACGAATCGCTGTTCGAGGTCCAGTTCTCCAGCCACACCCTCTGGAATCCCTGGCTCCACTGGGGAGCCACAACCTCCCACCGTGCCCAGGTCCTTAATTCCAACGGATTTGCCAGCGGCTGGAGGAACATGGTCCCCACGCAGAATTTTCTGAATGAATTTGAGAGCCCCGGACCCGACGGTCTCGATTTCGATATCAGGAAATATGCCTCAGTCTGGCAGCGGGGTGATATCTGCGATCTGAGAGAGGAGTATAAGGAGCTGCCCGGACTCTATATGGTTCCCTTTGAGCCAACCACCATGGCCCTGCATACAGGCTATATTATCAAAAAAACCGTCTTCCCCATCCATTATGACAACCAGAACATCGATTTTCCAAATAACTGGAGGGTATTGCGATATGCAGATGTACTGTTACTCTATGCCGAGGCCCTGGTCAATGGCGCCACAAGTTCCCTTGGTGCAACACCGGCTTCCCTGCTCAACCAGATCAGGGCACGTGTGGGCATGGGCGATGTGGAGGATCTGATGTCCGGGAATGGCTGGGATATCAGGCAGGCCATTATGCATGAACGGCGGGTCGAAATGGGATTCGAGATACAGCGGTTCCTCGACCTGGTTCGTTGGAGCAGATCGGGCTGGATCGACGACATAAACCGGTATATGCCGGACTTTACACCCGGCAGGAACGAGGTGTTTCCGATCCCCCAAAGAGAGATCTCTTTGAACGACGGGCTGCTGAAGCAAAACCCCGGTTATTAATTAGTCTTTGCAAGAAAACGCTAAATACTTCGTTACTCTCATGTTGAAAACAGTCATTTACAAAAGTAAACTCCTTGGTTTCCAACACTTCGAAAGCCTTGTATTTAACACTTTCTTATCAAAGACTGAGTTTCCCTGCAGTTACTAATTATAGAAAAACAGACAGAGATATGACTAAGTATAGATCAATACGCGCAACCATTCCACTGTTAACCATCCTGATCCTGTCAGGGTGCGGTAAGGAGGATATCATCCAACCCGAATCCTGCTTCAGTGCAGATGTAAGCGAGGCAAATGTGGGTGAACCTGTCACTTTTACAAATTGTGGAGAGGGAATGGCTTTCAGTATCTGGACCGGTGATTCCTTCCATTCATTCAGTAACTATGGCACTGATGGTGGTGTACCATTCGAAGATGAGACTTTCAGTTATGCCTACCCCGAACCCGGAGAATTCACCGTGGCAGTAGTGGCCACAAGTTACGGGAACAGTGGTTCGGAGGTGTATGAAGATGTCGACTCCATGCAGATTCTCATTACCGATGCAAGGGCAGAGATGACCGAATTCGGGTTCAGGAGTCCGAAGGTGATTGGAACTGTAAAAGGGCGCACCCTGACAGCCGAGGTCCCTTACGGAACCAACCTTGCTACATTGAAAGCCACCTTTAAAACCTCCTCCAAATTTGCTGTTGTGAGTGTTGATGGTGTCGAACAACGCAGTGGAAAAACAGCCAATGACTTCACGGTTCCGGTTGAGTTTGTGGTCACCGCCCAAACCGGTGATACGGCCAGGTACATGGCATATGTATTCTCCATCCCTGATACAGCAAAACAGATCACGGAATTCAGCATCAATAACACACCGGGAGTCTTCTCCGGAGAGCAGATCAGTGTAACCCTGCCGGCCGGCACCTCTGATCTTACCAACCTGAAGGCAAAATTTGAAACCAGTTCCGATAAGGCTGAAGTCACAGTGGATGGAACGGTACAGATCAGTGGAAGCACGGCAAATGACTTCACCGCTCCGGTTACCTATACTGTAACGGCCGAAGATGGATCGGTGCAGACATATACGGTAATCGTGGTGGAAGAGGTTGGTTTTCTCAGCTTCGGATTCGAACAGCTGGTCCCGCCGGTTTATGCCACCATCTCAGGATATGAACTGAATTTAAAAGTGCTTGAAGGGACCCCAGTAAGTACACTTAGTGCAACCTTCACCACCACAAGTCACAACCCGGTTGTGAAGATAGGGAGTGTGGTACAGGTGAGCGGGGTCACTGTCAATGACTTTTCATCTCCCGTAACCTATACGCTAGAGGCAGGTGATCAATCGGTCGATTATACCGTGAGTCTCACTGTGATCAAATAATCGAATATCTCCGGGAAGGGGATCATCATTCCATTGCGTGATTATCTCCGGGGAGGGGATTATTACACCATTTTTTGGGTATATTTAGCCTGATTTATTCATGAGTTTTTCGATCAATTTGTGAACCCTAAGGGTTCAACCTAGCTAATTATACATTAAACCGACATACCATGCGTACTAAGAATTTTATCCTGCTGATCTCGGCCATCGTCATGCTAACGGCCTCCTGCGCAACCACGCAAACTCCGGAACCAAGGGAGGCAGACTGGAAAGAGACATTGGAAACCGACCTGCATTTGCTGGGCCACCGGAACTGGATCCTGGTGGTGGATAAGGCATTTCCGGAGCAGTCCAGTGCAGGGATGAAATACATCTATGTGGACGAGGATATTTTGCCCACACTGCAGCATGTGCTGAAGCAGGTGGAATCGAGCGTCCATGTGAAACCCATTATCTACAGGGACCGTGAACTCTCCTACATCACTGAAGAACAGGTGCCCGGAATAGAAGTATTTCGTAATGAGAGTACGCAGCTGCTGGCAGGCCGGAGCGTGAACACCCTCCTGCATGATGAGGTGTTCGGCATGCTCGATGAGAGTGCTTCCCTTTTCAGGGTGCTTGTGATCAAGACCAACTGCGCCATCCCCTACACTTCGTTCTTCCTGCAGATGGATTGCGCCTACTGGAACGGTGACCAGGAGAGGGTGCTGAGGGAGACCATGGCTTCAGACCAGGAGCCTGTCCAATAAGATTCCGGATACTGTTTTTTCCTGCAAACGCCAGGACCTACTGTTATGAAACTACTCACTCCCGTTGCCATTGTACTGATATTCCTGATGGCCGGTTGTAACAATGCACCAAAAACCGAAGATGTGACCCGGGAACAAGAACATAAGATCGTGATCTACCAGGTGTTCACACGCCTGTTTGGAAACACCAACACCACCAACAAGCCCTGGGGTACCCTTGAAGAGAACGGGGTCGGGAAATTTTCGGACTTCTCCGATGAAGCCCTGGAGGCGATCAAAGGACTGGGTGTGACCCACATCTGGTACACCGGTGTGCTTCACCATGCCATGGTCACCGACTATTCACACTGCGGAATCCCTGGTGATGACCCGGATGTGGTGAAGGGCCGTGCAGGCTCTCCTTACTCGGTGAAGGATTACTACAATGTAAATCCCGATCTGGCTGATGATCCGGCAAGGCGGCTCGAAGAGTTTGAGGCACTGATTGCCCGCACCCACAGCCACGGACTCAAAGTGATCATTGACATTGTACCCAACCATGTGGCCCGGGTCTACCAATCGGCAACAAACCCGGAGGGTGTAGAGGATTTCGGGGCATCCGATGACCTCTCCAGGGAGTACCTTAGAGACAACGATTTCTACTACATTCCGGGGCGGCCGTTTCGGGTTCCGGAGTGGAGGGAGGGTTACAAAGTGCTGGGGGGTGAAGATCATGCCCTGTCTGACAACTATTTCAAAGAAGAGCCGGCCAAATGGACCGGCAACGGATCACGAAGTCCGCATCCCGACATGAATGACTGGTACGAAGCGGTAAAGATCAATTTCGGGATCCGTCCCGACGGAAGCAAGGATTTTGATGAACTGCCCGATGGCTATGAAAACGAACCCTGCAGTGTACACCACGCCTTCTGGAAGGAGCGTGAGGTGCCCGGTTCATGGAGCAAATTCAGGGAGATCGCCCTCTACTGGCTGGAGAAGGGTGTGGACGGGTTCCGATACGACATGGCCGAAATGGTACCCTTCGAGTTCTGGAGCTATATGAACAGCGCCATTAAGACGATCCGGCCCGATGCTTTCCTGCTGGCTGAGATCTACCAGCCACATATCTACAGGGACTATATCCATAAGGGAAAGATGGATTACCTCTACGATAAGGTGCAGCTCTACGACAGCCTGAAGGCGATTATGCAGGGCCACGGCAGTACCGATGCCATTGTACATATCCAGGATGAGCTGGCGGATATCGAACACCGGATGCTCCATTTCCTGGAGAACCATGATGAGCAGCGGATCGCAAGCCCGGAATTTGCTGGAGATGCCCGCAAAGGAATGCCGGCCATGGTGGTATCGGCCACCATCAGTTCCTCCCCAACCATGCTCTATTTCGGACAGCATGTGGGTGAACCCGGTGCAGAGGAGGCGGGATTTGGCAGCCCCACCCGAACCTCCATCTTTGATTACATCGGGGTGCCCAATCACCAGCGCTGGATGAATGGTGGTGCATTCGACGGGGGCGGGCTCTCAGAAGAGCAGAAAGCACTGCATGATTTTTACACCACCCTGCTCAACTTCACCATCCGCAGCAGGGCCCTCACCGGCCACTACCGGGAGATCCACAGCCACAACAGGGCACACACAGAGTGGTATAACGACCGCCTGTTCTCCTATGTGCGCTGGAGAGATGAGGAGCGGCTGATTATTGTGACCAATTTTGATACAAACGACACTTTTGGATTTGAACTGCAGTTGTCCAAAGAGGTTGTGCAGGCCTGGAATCTCTCTGACGGCACCTACACTTTAGAGGAGCAGTTGGGGGGGAGCCAATCTGAACTCAAGGTAACCAAAGGACACGCAACCGTAAGGGTTGATATCGCTCCCCTGCAATCTTATATTCTGCAGCTTAAGCCCTGATCTCCTCCCTGTAGTACTTCAGGGCATTTCTTTTCACCTCGGATGTGGTGTGTTTTACATGCTTTCTGAGGAAGGTGAGTACAAATTCCGGGTCATGCTTGGAGTATTCACGCATGACCCACCCCACCGCAGTCTTAGCAAACCGCTCCTTACGCCTGATCAGAATATCAGAAAAGAGTTCAATATTTTTTGCATGACCAGTAAGAGCGGTAGCCTGCGCAAAGGCGACCAGTGAAGCACGGGCCTTCCAGAGGTAGGGATCGCGGTTCCAGCGCTTCAGTTTCCAGAGCACTTCGGGATCTCCTGAATCGACCAGGGGCGTCAGGATCCTTACACAGAGCCAGTCCGTTGTGTTCCAGTCATAGATAAGGCGGTCGTCAAACCAGTCGTTGACCAGGTCCAGAATGAAGCTTCGGTCCATCCTGTCCAGCCAGAACAGCTGAACATAGAGGATCGCTGCCATCTTCTCTTCGGCAAAATCTCCCCTCATCAACTTGTTCACCAGGCTCACCTGCCTGTTCATGGGCAGCTGCCCAAACGGCCGCTCCCTGTCCATCTCGAGCAGGATCTTTCGAATCTCAGGAATACCGACACCCAGGAAGGAGATCTCTCCCTTCAGATAACGATTCCACCATGCTGCCTTTTCAGGATCGGATCGTTCCTTTATCTCATCCATAAGGAGATCGGGCAGCTGATGTATCAGGAGTTCAGGCATCAGCTACTAAAATAGACCATTTGAAGCCTACTTTTATTTTTTATATCAACAAGTAATCAACCCTTATCAAAGAGATTTTTACCTCCCGGATACTTAACCTGAAATTCGATGAAGAAATGGGTATACTGATCACTTAAGAATGGACTTTCGTCCTGTAACGTACGCCCCGCTCCTGCAGGTGATCCATCAGGATCCGAAATCCATTTTCAACCTGTATGCTACCCCCCGTTGGCCAAGGTGATCCATCAGGTAGCGAAACTGGTGCTCCTCTGCCGCTGCTCCCTCCGGGGGGATCATCCCTTTCCCGGTGAGCTGACCCTCCAGGATCAGATGAGCCACACCGGTGGCCGTGTACCCGGTGGTGCGTGCCATGGAGAGGGTGTCGGTTTCCCTGTGGTATTCATCGTAAAGAGTGTAGATAAATTGCTTTGGACGGCCCTCCTCCTCTCCTTCTATCTCCACCTGCATCACCGTAAACTCTCCCTCCCCCTTTTGAAGTTCAAAGCGGGGAAACAGCAGGGAGGCGGTCAGATCCACCGGGCGAATCTTTTTCCCCTTCACATCGACCGGTTCCCGGCTGAAATATCCCAGCTCGCGCAGCACACGCAGGTATTCAACCGTTCCGGGGTAGCGAAGGGTCTTCTCCACCATGTGCGGAATGTGTGGAAAAGAGCGGAGCAGTGAGCGCAATCCATCCGAGTTCCAGGCCTCGAGCGGACCAACCCCCTCAAACTCCACGGTTTCCAGATCCGATAGTGCCGGTTTGACCAGATCCGTTCCACCCTCCCTGAGGCGGGCCGGTCGCACATACTCCTCAATGCAGTCCATGGGCGACCAGGAGCTTTTATACTCCAGGGGCCACTCCCGGTCAAAGGGAAGCCCTCCCACCAGGCATCGGTAGGAGTCGACCTGCATCCTCCTGTTGTGGTAGCCCAGCAGGACATTGCACATGCCCGGGGCCACCCCCATATCTGCAACCACTGTGACACCATGCTCCCTGGCCAGCGGATCCAGTGCCATAAAGTCCTCCGGACAGAAAGAGATATCCACCATGTTCTTTCCCGCCATGATCACCTCCTCCATCACCCTGAATCCGAACTCTCCCGGGGCGGCCCCCATCACCAGGTCCGCATCCTTCACCAGTTCTGACAGGGACCCACCGGTGAAATCGGCACAGATTCCCTTGATCCCGTGCCTGGCCTCCAGTTCATCCAGGATCTTCCTGTCCAGATCCACCGCAGTAACCTGGTGGCCACTTCGCTGCATATCGATGGCAATGGCCCTGCCCACAAGTCCTGCACCCAGTACAACGATCTGCCTTTTCATGCTTCCTGAGTTTCAGGTTACCGTATCCCTGGTCCGGGGATAGTGTTCATAAATCCTCTTTTCGATAATGGCATGCAACTGCTCCACCGCCCGGTAGATCTCTTCGTACGAGTTGTAGAGGGGGTTGATCCCTATCCGGATATTGTTGGGCTCTCTGAAATCGGGAATCACCACACGATCCTCCACACCGGGGTCGGTCAGTGCCTTGCATATCCGGTAGGCCTCGGCATGTTTCAGGGAGACGTGCGAACCCCGCTTCTCACCGAACTCAGGGGAGCCCAGCCTGAAACCGTTTTGAAACAACCACTGCGAGGCCAGGTCGATGAGGTAGCCCGATTGCGCCAGGCTCTTCTGACGGATGGCACCCATCCCCGCTTCCAGCACCATATCCAGGGCAGGCTCCATGCCTGAAACCGAGAGAACCGGCGGGGTGCCGGTCAGGTACTTGCGAATCCCCTCCGGAGTTCGGTAATTTAGTTTAAACTCGAAGGGGTTCTTCTCCCCGAACCAGCCCTGAATTGGGTTCTCCAGTCTCTCCTGCAGCTCCTTTCGTACATAGAGGAAAGCCGGGGATCCGGGTCCCCCGTTCAGGTATTTGTAGGTGCAGCCAACCGCCATGTCCACATTGGCCTTTTCCAGGCTCATGGGAACAACCCCCGCCGAATGGCTCAAATCCCATATCACCAGGGCCCCGTGCATGTGGACCAGTTCGGTCACCTTTGTCATATCGTAGAGGTAGGCGTTCTTGAAATTGACATGCGACAGGCTGACAAGGGCAGTCTGACTGCTGAACATACGGAGCAGCTCGGTCACATCGGCAGAGACTCCGTCGGCCGATTTTAACAACCGCAGGTTATACCACTCCCCGAACTGTTTAGCCAATCCCTGGAGCACATAAAGATCCGATGGAAAATTCATATCATCGGAGATGATCTCACCCCTTCCTTCCATCAGTTTCAGCGCCCCGTAGGCCAGCTTATAGAGGTTAACCGAGGTGGAGTCGGAGACGATGACCTCATCGGGTCGGGCACCTATGATCCGGGCGATCTTCTTCCCCAGCTGCATCGATTGACCGTACCATCTCTCGTTCCAACTGCGGACCAGGCGGTCTCCCCACTCTTCACGAACGGCTCTCTCCATGGATCTTACAGTTTCGGCCGGGAGACGGCCCAGGGAGTTTCCATTCAGGTAGATCAGGGAGGGATCCCCAATCACAAAACGCTCCCTGAAGGATTTCAGGGGATCCTTTTGATCGAGCGATTGGGCATGTGATAAAGAATAGGGGCTCTCCATTTGCATGCTTTTATCACTCCTGCAGTCCAATCCTGATAATGGTGGACTGGGCCGTAATATAGAGTTCCTTCTCCCTGGGGCCAAATGCCAGGTTTGTGGCCGGACCGGGGAGTCCGATGGTTCCCAGGTGTTCACCTGAAGGATCCACCACCAGGATACCTCCCGGGCCGGTCAGGAAGAGGTTGCCATTCCGGTCCACTTTCATCCCGTCGGGCCACCCGGGCAGGGTAACATCCGGAGCTGTAAAGAAACGCTCCCTGCCTGTCACCTCGCCCGTTTCATCAAGGGAATAGCGCACCCAGAACACATCTTCCTCCTCCCCTGATTTGGCAACCTCCTCAAAGTTGGCCACATAGAGGAAGGCTTCATCAGGCGAGAGGGCAATTCCATTGGGCCAGGAGAGGGTGCTGTCGACCAGTGTTACCTCTCCGTTATGCAGCCTGTACACCCCGCTGAACGGAATCTCTTTGGCCGGATCGGCATTCTTTTCGGGCAGTCCCCATGGCGGATCTGTGAAATAGATGGAGCCATCGGAGGCCCTGCACAGGTCATTGGGACTGTTGAACCTTCTCCCCTGGTAACGATCGGCCAGGGTGGTCAACTCCCCTTCCAGGGAGAGGCGGGTGATACTCCTGGAACCATGTTCACAGGCCAGCAGAGCCCAGCTCGGTTCAACCAGCAATCCGTTGGAGTTGTTACTGGGTTTCCGGAACTCCTCGTATTTTTTTCCATTCCACCTGTAGATGGTGTTTGCTGGGATGTCACTGAACAGCAGGGTACCATCCGGGTACCAGGCAGGTCCCTCGGTGAATTGAAAATCGATCCCTATTCGTTCAGCTACAGCATCCCTGGGAATTACACTCCAGAATTGGTTATTAACAGCCTGAAAGGTACCTATCTGGTGGGTTGCAGGCTTGGGGTTGCATCCGTTAAGAAGCAGGAATGCAGCTACAAAAAATGGCAAGGTTTGCATGCAGTATAATGTTTACCACAAGATAGGAAAAAGGCCCGAATGTATGGCCCGGCAATCATGATCAAAATCCAGGGCTATTCCGAACCATCCGGATGGAAGATGGAGGCTTCAGAAAGCCGTTTCATTCTCCTTATGCCGGAAAAATAGAGAAACACTACGTAGGGAGCAAACAGGGTAAGCAGCCAGGGCACCTCCACCATCAGGATAAAATCATAGATCCCGTGCAGCAGGATGGGTATGGCAATGGATCTCAGCAGGTAAGGCTTTCTGAGCTCTTTATACCTGTGTGCGATACCCAGGTAGTAGCCCATGGTGATCCCAAAAATTGCATGGGCAGGCACTGCGGTAATGGCCCTGATGGCCGCGGTATGGTAGCCGCTCGCCATCACATACATCACATTTTCTACCGCTGCAAATCCCAGGGAGACAAAAACAGCATAAACGATCCCGTCAAACTGCTCGTTAAAACTGGGGCTCTTCCAGACCAACAGGTAGAGGGCCAGGAATTTGAACAGCTCCTCTGTGCTTCCCGCCACCACAAATGCCTGGTATGCTGCTTCAGGCACCCTTCCGGAGACCGGCATGACCCACATCAGAAACCGCTCCACCCCGATGATGGGGATCACGGTAAACATCCCGGCCACCAATGCATAGATCAGCAACCGCACAGGTTCTTTTTCGTACCTGTCCCTGAAATAGATATAAAAAGCGATGATAAAGACGGGGGCCAG
>JBDLIQ010000045.1:0-28264 GCA_039714775.1 Bacteroidota bacterium | reverse complement strand
GAAGTGGCTGAAGATCTCGACAGCCTGTTGAAGGGCCGAGACAAACTGCAGGTTGATGTTGGCTGAATAGCCATCGTCCGCACCCGGGGGGATCCCGTTCAGAAAACCATCGCTCCAGTCGGTAAAGTTCCACCACTCCAGGTTGGTGACCATTCCGGTGGAATCAACCCGCCGGGCAAACCAGTCAAGCACCGTTTTCATCCCGGGAATGAACTGCGCTACAAACTGGTCATCGTTCTGGTAGATGAAGTGGTCGTGGATCATGGCGATCCAGAGCAACGAAAAGGGGGGGATCACCTGCACGATGTAACTGGGGTACCGGCTCTGGGTCAGTCCGTTGGGTAATCTGGAATCATCGAATGTCTCTATGGCTTTCCGCATCAGGCGGTCATCTCCTGAAACGTAGATGGAGATCAGCGCTTCGATGCGGGTATCGCCGATGTACTGCAGCTGTTCGTAGTAGGGATCGAAAAACTGCTCCTCGGACGAATTGACCATGGTGCGCCAGGCGGCATCCCAGATCTTCTCCAACCTGGGCTCATCCGAGCTGAAGGAGGCCCTCTCTTCAAAGGGGTATCCTGCAAAATTGTTGAGATAGTCCTCCAGGACAAGCTCCTCTTCGCCTGTTTCGATATCCAGTTGCACAAACCTGAAGGTGCGTCTGGCCAGTGGTTTAAAGGTCCGGTTCATGCCCCCATCTGGTTTGACAATGTCGTAATATCCGCGGATCACCTTCCCTTCGGTCTCATTCCGGTTTCGTTTCAAATCATGACTGGCAAAGTGTCCCCCGTCACCCGATTCCTGACCCGGATCTTCAATGTAGAGGGCCTCGGCGTATGTGATTTTTATTTCTGCTTCTTTCCCTTTGCTGGTGGTCAGAACCGGGAAGCCGGTGGTGTGGTTCTTGTGATCAAGCAGGATGGTTGCCCGGGTTCCCGGTGGAATAACCATCCTGGTATCCTTCTCAATAAAGGGAGCAGTTTGCTCCACTCCGGAAGATCTTGTGATGCTGCTGAATCTTGAAGCATGCTCCTCCATCAGTGGGATCTGGCGGGGAACCAGGTACCAGGTGCTTCCGTAGAGGAAACCGCGCCCCACGGCAAACTCCACCGTACCGGGTTTCGGATCCTGCCAGTGTGCGTCATCAAACCCAACCGTCTCCCATCCCCAGGGATAGCTGGCAGCATCGATCTTCTCCCCCGGTCCGGCCACATAGTAGGCTCCCAGTGAATCCGTTGTAAATGGAATGCCCTCATAGGCCCTGTTTTTTACCACCTTCCAGGGTGTGCTCCCTGTGTTGATATCCAGACCGGACAGCGCCTCACTCTCTGCCTGGAGAATAAATGCGGTCTGAAAGGTCTGCTGTGCCCCCCGGCGGTACTCCCCGAAATTAACCACCTCGGCAGCGATCACATTATTACCCTCCTGCAGATACCTTGCGATATCAATGGTTTCGTACCGATAGTGGTCTATATCACCAATCGACGGTCCGTAGGTGATATAGGCCCCGTTTACATAGAGCCTGTAGCGGTTATCGGCCGAAACATGGACCGTAAGGTCATCCGGAACAGAGGAGAGCTCAAAACTCTTTCGAAAGAGGAATACCCCGTAGTCCAGGGTCGACTCGGTAGGGTGGGTGATCCACTGGGCCTTCCAGGTATGCTTCAGTTTCTGGAAATCTTTTCCTTCACCATTGAATGTAACGGTCGATTCCTGTGCATGGAGCGTGCCTGAGAGGGCAGCAAGGACCATGATAAGGCTGATCAGTCCTGTTTTTTTCATGTTTAACAATTTAAGTGTATAAAAATAGAGTTTTCTTTTATTTATCCATGCCGGCCTGCCGGTTTGTCAAGCAGTCCGAAGATCAATACCATGTTTGAAATGAAAAGTACAATGTATTGGGTGTACTATGGCGTATTATTGTATAATCACTAATCCCTGCTAGATTATGAAGGCTTCCGTAAAACTGTTGTCAATGATTGTCTTGGCTCTCTCTTCATCGTTGCTTATTGCCCAAAAAGGGAGTGAGATTGAGGGTGTTATTACGGATGCGGCAACCAATGAACCCATTGCCTATGCCAACGTGGCACTGGAGGGAACCAGTAACGGAACCATCACCGATGATAAGGGATTTTACTCCCTGAAGATGATCAAACCGGGTGACTACCGGGTCCGGGCAACCTATGTGGGTTATGCCGATGCTGCAGCGAGTGTCTCTGTTACAGCCGGGGATGTGATTAAACTAAATCTCAGCCTCCATATTACATCGATCCAGGGTGAAGAGGTGACCATTACCGCCATGGCAAGGGGACAGGCCAAAGCGATTAATACACAGATTGCAGCTAAAAACATAAAGAATGTGGTCTCCGAACAGAAGATCCGGGAGCTGCCCGACGCCAATGCAGCCGAGGCGCTTTCAAGATTGCCGGGAATTTCAGTCCACAGAGCCGGTGGTGAGGCCATTGGGATCAATATCAGGGGGGTGGGTGCCAATACCCTGTCTGTAAACGGGATCAGGATGAATGGGGGCCTGGCCTCCATCTCCTCCTCCATGATCGGGAGCATTGAGGTGAACAAGGCTTTTATGCCCGACCAGGATGCGGATGTGCTGGGGGGGAATGTAGAGTTCAAGATGCGTGAGGCAAAGCCCGGTTTTAAGAAAGATATCTGGGTGCGCAGCGGCTACAACAGTTTTACCGGGTCCTTTAAGATGCAGGATGTATCGGTGTTGCTGAGCAACCGTTTTCTTGACGACAGGCTTGGGGTGATGCTCAGTCTGAACTATGACCGGAAGGACCGGGGACGTGATGTGCTTAATGCCTTCTACCAGCCGATTGGTACTTTTACAACCGGATCAGAGGATATCCTGCCGGTTCAACCGGCGAACGCTACACTGACCAGCTCGCATAACATGAACAACCGCTTCGGGGCGACCCTCTATGCAGATTACCAGCTAAAAAACGGCAAACTCTATTACCAGGGATTCAACAGCCTGCTGCACTCGGATAATTACTGGAGCAGCAATCATTATGCCACTGGTCCGGTGATTTATAACACAGACTATTTTCATGGCAGGGAGCAGAATATGCTCAATGGATTGGGGGGCGAGCACCATCTGCTGGGTGCAAAAATTGACTGGAGTGCCTCTCTGTCAAACAGTACTTACGAGGTTCCCGACCGGTTCTGGTACGGAGCAGTGAATCTGAATGCCACCGACAACCTGATCGATATTGATACCACCTCCACCCTCAGGCAGTTCCTTGGGTTGGATCCTGGTGGGGCCACCATAGACCATGATCTTGCCATGACAGGTGCGCAGAGAATGGCAAGAAGCGAGGAGGCCAGGCACACTGCCGAGATGGCCCTGAAGCTGGATGTGGAGGTGCCGTTCAGGGTTTCCGACAAAATTGACGGATATGTGAAATTCGGGGGAAAAATGAGGGATATCGGTCGCTCTGTTGACATAACGAGGTATGAAGCCGGATTGCCCTCCATCGATTGGGAGAAGATGCAGTATGATATCGTGGAACGAATGCCCGAGATAGATTGGATCTATACGGAAAGTGGCTGGCTGAGCCATGAAAATTTTGCAGAAGAGCCCCATGTGAGGGACTTCTCCATCGATGGCCTGGATTACTACTATGCCCCCGATTTTGGTTTTGTCGAAGAGGTGCTCGACAATGTGGATGATAAGCTGAATCAGAATCTGGCGTGGGAGGCAGGCGACTATACAAACTCCGAGCGTTACTATGCCGGTTATCTCATGGCAGGATTCGATATAGGTAAGATGATCACCTTTACCCCCGGTGTAAGGTATGAGAATAACAGCTACTCCACCACGGCCAGGCGGGTTATTATTACCGATGCCGGAGGATCGATTGAACACCAGGGCAGCATGAAAGATACCACAGCCGGACATTTCAATGCGCAGTTTTTCCCGATGATGCACCTGAAGATCAAGCCTGTGAGCTGGTTCGATATTCGCCTTGCCGCAACCAAAACTGCCACACGCCCGGATCACGCCTGGATGAGTCCGAGATATACCCGGCATATCAATTACAATTTCAGCAGCGGGGATGTCTACCTGACGCCACAGATCAACTACAATTACGATCTATATCTCTCATTTTACACCAGGAAGTCCGGTCTCTTCACCGTGGGAGCTTTCTATAAGAAATTGACTGACCAGTTGCTCCACTACACCATTACCATTGTGGAGCCGGAAGATTACGGGCTTGCTGAGGTATACAGGGGAAAGACAAAGACCGATCCTGTCAATAACGAGTGGCCGGGATATGTCCGGGGTGTGGAGGTGGACTGGCAGACCCACTTCTCCTTTCTTCCGAAACCGTTCAACGGTATTATCCTGAATGCCAACATGACCTACATGCAGTCGAGGACCCGCTACCCCTTCTACAGCTTCGAGACCATTGAGATCCCGGAGCCCCCCTTCCGTCAAACCGTTGGGAAGGATTCCTCGAGGGTAAGTGAGATTGTGGGCATGCCCAAATGGGTGGGGAACCTGGCGCTGGGTTATGAAGCGGGTGGTTTCTCAGGCAGGATCTCAGCCTACTATCAGAGCGGCACCATCACTGCCACGCAAACCATGAATAAAGCGTACGACCAGAGTAAGGATGCCCTGTTAAGACTTGACCTGCAACTCTCTCAGAAGATTAGAAAGGTCCCGGGCCTCTGTTTTTACCTGAATGTGAACAACCTGACCAACAATGCGGACCGGAATATCCTTACATACCATCCTGAGCGGATCGTTATGGAGGAGAGGTACGGAACCTCGGGAGATATCGGAGTTCGTTATCGTTTTTAATCACTCACTATATTAAAACAGGAAAGGAGGTCCTAAAGCATTACACCCCAACTATTATCTTATCCGATTTATTAACCTAACAATTAAAAATGAATAGAATGATACACTTATTTAAGAGGGTTGCGGTTTTATCTGCAGCCATGTTGATGTTTGCAGGCATTGCTGCCACTGCCCAGACTGAGATTACAGTTGAGCCGGGTTTCAATACCCTGCTGGATGCAGTAAATGACAATCCTGGTGCCACCCTGATTCTTAAACGGGGAGGGGACTATGTGAATGACCAGACCGTTGAGATTAAAGTGACCACCCTTGTTAAAGGAGAAGAGGGTCCCGCAGAGACGGCCCCTGCACTGATCAGTATGTATACCAATCCGGGTGAAGCAGAAGGGAAGTACCTGTTTACCGTAGGTGCAGATTTTACCATTCAGGATGTGGGGATGATCGGATGGACCTTCACCAACGAGCTCATCCAGGGTGCCTTCTTAATGGTTGCCGCGGATCTTAACTTCCTCACTGACGGATGTGTCTACCAGGGTGTTCGGTGGTTTATGTGGACCAACTCAAATGGCGGTTTGAATATTGAATTGAGGAACAACATCATGTTCAATATTAACATTAATGGCTGGGACAATTTTGCCTTTGGTGGACCCCTGCTGGGGAGTGACCATGTCGATTTCACAGCTGTTAACAACACCTATTTTGTTGGCGGGCGTGTTTTTGGACATACGGTTTCAGGAGCAAACTGTACACAGCACATCGAGCACAACAGCTATGTGAATACCTGGGGCGACACCTTCTTCCCGGCACCGGACAGGGCGTATACCCTGAAAAACAATATCTTCTTTAACTCAAATGTTCGCGGTTACATTGGAGAGCGCATGCATCCAACTGCAGATACTGTGATGTGGGAAGGAGATTTTCAGGACTGGACCTATGATACACTCAGCGGGGATGTGGCTATTTCGCCCACTCCGGCAGACACCGCTGGCACAAGGGAGATATACCTGGGCCACAACCTGAAGTTTTACGAACAGAGGGTACTGGATATTTATGCTACATATAATATTTCCAAGCAGACCTTCTTTAATGTGACAGGACATGCCCTGGCTGCAGAGTTTGGCTGGGTGCTGGAAAACAATATCCTGGAGGAGGATGGCAACATCGTGGATCCGCAATTTGCCTGTGGAGAACTTGATGATGGTGGTCTGGGTATTATGCTCAAGCAGCGTCTGAACCGCATT
The DNA here is from genome assembly GCA_039714775.1 of Bacteroidota bacterium. Classification (GTDB taxonomy): domain Bacteria; phylum Bacteroidota; class Bacteroidia; order Bacteroidales. The sequence continues at coordinate 22,198 of JBDLIQ010000045.1, read as the reverse complement.
CTGCCCGAATCGATGCAGGAGGAGGGATTCCCCTTTCCACTCTCATGGCGTCCGGGTGGTGAGGAGTACGGTGAGTTTATCTGGCCCCTTCCGTTTGACTTCAAACCCACCAATGCAGATGTTCTCGCTGCCGGGGATGATGGTTATCCGTTGGGTGACCTGAACTGGTTTGCTCCGGAGGTGATCGCTGCATGGGAGGCTGGCGAATCCAGTCCTGTATCGATCAATGAGAGAACGGTCACATCGGATGCTTTGAAGCTTATGAACTATCCCAATCCTTTCAGCTCGGTTACCAGGATTGCCTATCACCTGCCTGCGGGGAGTGATGTAGTGATGAAGATCTACAATGCAGCAGGTACAGAGGTTGTAACACTTGTAAATGAATACCAGGTTGCCGGTCAGCAAGAGGTTATGTTCGACGCTGCCAATCTCTCAGGAGGAGTCTATTTCTGTAAGATCAATGCCGGAGGTTTATCACAGGTTCAGAAAATCTCTCTGATCAAATAGAACTGAATATTTGTAGTCCGGTCTGTCAAACGACCGGACTACATTTTTCTTCCCGGGACAATTATAATTACTTTGCCTTTTATCTAAATTAATAAGTAACAGAGATGAACAGAACCATATTGGCGATCTTCAGTCATCCGGATGATGCTGAATTGATGTGTGCAGGAACCCTCTCCCTTCTGAAGAGGGCCGGGTGGGAGATCCATATGGCCACCATGACCCCCGGAGATAAAGGATCGGCCGAACACACCAAAGAGGAGATCGGTGCCATCAGGCAAAAGGAGGCGGCCAATTCAGCAACCTTGATCGGAGCCACCTACCACTGTCTCGGATTTGATGATGTCTATATTCTGTATGACCGGGATAGCATCAACCGTACCATAGAGCTGATCAGAAAGGTGCGCCCTGCCATTGTATTTACTGCCAGTCCGGACGATTATATGATCGATCACGAGATGACCAGCCTGGTTGTTCAAACGGCCTGTTTCGCTTCAGGCATAAAAAATATGGAGGCATCAGGGGATCCTTACGAACATGTGCCCCACCTCTACTATACCGATTCGATAGATGGAAACGACAAAATGGGCAAGCCGATAACCCCCTCTTTCTATGTGGACATCTCTGAGGATATATCCACAAAAGAGAGGATGCTGGCATGCCATGCAAGCCAGCGCGACTGGCTCCTGAAGCACCATAAGATCGATGAATACATCCTTGCCATGAAACGGTTTGCCGCCCTGCGGGGTGCAGAGATCGAGAGGGAGTATGCAGAAGGGTTCCGCCAGCACCTGGGTCACGGATACCCGCACGATAACATGCTGAAGGAGATTCTTGGGGATTCGGTGATCAACAGGTGATCATTTTCACCATTTTAAGATAGAATATGAAGATTTTCCGGCCTTGTTTTTTGATCATCCTGGTGATTGTAATTGCCGGTTGCAATGGCTTTAACCGGAATCATGATTATCCGGAAGGCTCTATTGCATACCCATCCAGGGCTGTCACCCAACGCGCATCGAGCTATGATCCTGACTGGGAGAACGGAAATGATGATAACAGGATTATTCAACCGGGGCAATCCCTGGAGGTGGCCAACCTTTCGGGTCCGGGCCAGATAACCCATATCTGGTTCACGGCTCATGGAGCTGAAAGAGGCTATCCCCGTTCAGTGATCCTGAGAATATACTGGGATGGCCAGGAGGAACCGGCTGTTGAGGCACCCCTGGGAGATTTTTTTGCCGCCGGACATGGGATGCAGGTTGATGTGACCAGTTCCCTTGTGGCCACCTCATCCCACGGGAGGGCATACAACTGTTACTGGCCCATGCCATTCAGGAAATCTGCCCGTATCACGATCTCCAATGATTCTGAAAAGGATCCGGTGAAACTCTACTGGTACATCGAGTGGGAAAAGCGAAAGATCCCCCGCGATGTTCCCTGTTTCCATGCCCGCTACCGCCAGGAGTATCCTGTTCATCCGGGAGAGGATTACCTGATAGCCGATATTGAGGGAAAAGGACACTATGTGGGAACCGTACTCTCTGTCAGGGCAAGTCAGCCGGAGTGGTTTGGTGAAGGAGATGACCGTTTCTATATTGACGGGGACTCCATTCCCACCCTGCACGGAACCGGCACCGAGGATTACTTCAACGATGCATGGGGTTACAGGGTGCTGAACCGTCCCTATTACGGGATATCGATATGGGAAGGGATGAACACCGGAAGCCGCATTACAACTTACAGGTGGCATGTGACCGATCCAATCTTTTTTGACCGCTCACTCAGGTTCGCCATCGAACACAAGGGCATCACATTTGACAGTGAGAACAAAAATACCGGATATGGCGACGGGCGCCCCGATCTCTATTCATCGGTGGCGTTCTGGTATCAGCTGGGAGCGGCAAAAGCAACCGGGGAAATTCCCCCCGTGGCCGAAAGAGTGGTTCCCTTTCAGCTAATTCAGGCAGAAGAGACCCTTGATGTTGACCTGCTACCCCATACAGATCTGCATGAATCCATTGCATATACCAACGGCAAAGGGGTGGAGTTCAAACCGGTCCGCACAGGGGAGTGCTTAAGCATACCTTTTGAGATTCCGAAGCAGGGCAACTACCTGGTATTTATCCGCATCTGGCCCGATGCCCATCAAGGCATCTATGAATTCCGGATGGACGGGCAAAGCTATTATAAAGGAGAGGAGCTGTTCAGAGATTATCATTTTGCCACCGATATCAAACTGGGGAATGACCACAGACTGGAGCAGGGTACTCATCATATTGAAGTGGTTTACCATGGCACTTCGGATCCCCGGGCAAAAGGGAATCTCTTTATAGATGCCATTGTAATTGAACCTGTATAAATCATTTAACAGAGAGGAGATAGATAATTATGTCAAGAAAAATAAGCATGCTGGCCAGGGAGTGGTGGGACTTCACCACCCTTGATGATGATTTGTTAAATGATGCTGCCAGGCTCACTGCCAGTGACATGGAGCAATTGTCAAGGAAGGGATTTAAGGTTGTTTTCTACGATACACTGGAAGATCTTTACCTGGCAGAAGCGCTGGAATACATTACTGCATGGAAAGAGGCTACAGCCAACAATCCTGTGGGTGTATGCGGCCCCATTGGTCCGACCGAGCAACTGCCGCTGGTGGCCCGTTTGGTGAATGAATTGCAGCTCGATCTCTCCAATGCCCATTTTTGGGGAATGGATGAGTGGTATGTAGATGGAAAAGAGATTGACGCAACACATCCACTCTCATTTGAGAGAGCAGACAGAGAACTCTGTTTTGACCGGATTGACAGAAAGTTCAGGATGCCTGACGAGAACATGCATTTTCCTAAAGCTGATACCGGTAAATACATCCGGAGCTGGGAGAGCGGTATTCGCTGTGCTGTGATGCAGGGGGGACAGGGAGATGTAAAACACTGGGCATTTAATGATCCTTTTAAAAGAGAGGGAGCCTATCTGGACAGACCTCCTTCACCCGGGGAGTTCAGGCAACTTGGGACCAGGGTGGTGGATCTTCATCCTGTAACCTGTATGCAAAATGCGCGAACCAGCGGAGGCGGTGTGGTGACAGGGATCCCAACACAGGCGATCACCGTTGGGCCACAGGAGACCTGGAAAGCAGATAAGGTTTCCATCTGGCAGGCGGGCACCCACGACAACCCGTTTGGACAGCGGCTCACCGCACTGATGATCAGCAAGGGGATTATGGATACCGCAGTACCGATGTCACTGCTGGCCGACCATCCCAATGTGCAGTTTAACTATCTGCGAAGCGGGATCGGTGAGTGTGTGGTTGAAATGCACTAACGCGGAGAGAACTACGGGTGTAGCTCCTTCAGGTACCTGGAGGGGGTAGCACCCTTGATCTTTTTGAACTGCCTGTTGAAATTTGAGAGGTTTCCGAAGCCGCAGCTGTAAGCAATCTCGGCAATGGAATAGCTCTCCTGGGTGAGTAATTTACAGGCATACCCTACCCTGAGATTCAGCAGGTAGCTTTTAAACGACATTTTGAACGACCTCTTAAAGGCTTCGTAGAATGTAGTATTGGACATGTGGGCGATCTCAAGCAGATCCTGCAGGGCAATCTCATTCTGGTAATTCTGCATGATGTGCTGCATCACCTGCTGCATGGGCTGGTTGTCGTAGTGCAGAAAGGTCTCCATATAGGCCGGACTCGACAGGGTTTTTACCTCTTTGACTGACATGAAGATATGGAAGATGGAGAACAGGGCATAGAGCCTGTCAGTGCTGTTCATCTCCTGCATTTTCAGCATCATGGCGATGATCTTCTGTTTGGATCTCCCTTTGATCTCAAAACCCCTTGAAGAGTCCTGAAGAAACCTCTTTAGCTGGTGGTTCTCCTGCAGTTCGAAAAACTTCTCACCCAGGAAGTCATGGGTGAACTGGATTACCAGCCCCTCTCCCCTGAAGCCCTCTTTCTCGTCGTAGTATTCAGGATCACACAGGTGTTCGTGGGGTGTTTTTGAACCCATAAAGACAAGGTCGTTCTCTTTAAAACGGGCGATATGGTCACCCACCATCCGTTTGCCTCTGCCTTTTGTAATCAGCACCAGCTCATACTCCTGGTGAAAATGCCATTTTGGAAATGGATCATTCTCTTTATAAAAGATGAATGCATCATTGGGATCACTGGGCATTTTTATCTCCAGTAATTTCATGCCCGAAATATAGCGGTTTTTTCACAACGACGATCCCCAGGGTATAAGCTCAGAGGATCAGGTATGTGGAGGGAGAATCAGGAGTGTGTGCGAAGAACGCCTATCTCCTCTCCTCGAACGAGGGTACCCTCTCTGCTACACCGTTGGGGGTATCCAGGTAGAGGTATGCTGTCGCACAAACATCATCCTGGCGGTAGTAGTTGGTCCAGGTGGCATCTGAGTTGGAATCATCTTCAAAGCTGGTCTCTCCATCAGAGAAGTTGTGTTGCACCTTGAGGCTGTCAATATGGCAAACAGGAATGGCCGGTTTTCCCTCGGCCATCATCGCCTTCACCTCTCCCTTGGAATGGCCTCCCATCTGCTGGATGGTCACCCTGATATCTTTCTGGAACCAGATGGGGTCGGGGATATGGAAGCGGTAGAAAGCGTAGAGCCCCTGCTCATCATCTATCAGGCTGCTTCCCCAGTACATGTTATGATATGCACCCTGTCCCCAGCCGGTACTTACATAATCCTCGGTCCCTGTACCTGCCAGTGTGGGGTATTTTGTATCACCATCCATATAGACCTTCACTTCACCTTCACCCCACCAGCCCCGGTATTGGTGAAAGTTAATGATGCCCATGTTGCATCCAAAAAAACGTCCTTTTGCCTCGATCCGGGGCATAATCTCAAAATCGGTTCCCGGTGTGGTGGCCCTCTCCCGTCGCCAGTAGGCATGAAAATAGAGCGCCTCACCGGGCAGCTCATCATGCAGTGTCATATTGATGTCATAGAACACCCTGTGTGTACGCTTCGTTGACTCGTTGGTGATCACAACCCGGGCGGCTGTGCGGAATGGCATCTTAACGATTGATACCATGGACCGCCCTTCGGGGCTTGCAAAGAGTGCATTTTCGAAGGCGGTTATGTTTCCAAATACCTGGTTGAAAAAGTCCTCCAGTGGAGCCGAAACGGCAGGCTCCTCGCTGTTGTCCCAGAACATCTCGATCCTGATGGAGCGGTGCTCTTCAGGGATGTGGAAAAGGTCATCAACGGTCATCCATATCCGGTCAATAATACCGGCCCCCTCAATATTCAGGATCTCAACCGACTCTCCCGGCTGCATCACATAATAGGGGTACCCTTTGGCACCGTTCCCCGCTTTTCCCCCTTCGCCTTTTTCGGCATTAATGTTCTCAAAACTGGCCCACCGGGTTGTTACACCTTCGGGCATAAGATATACTTCATCCTGTGATCCGCCAATGGAGGTTACACCTGTTTTGTCACCGGGGGCTGTTTTGCATGCCTGCATGGTGACCAGTGCCAGTACGCCGACGATAAGTAAAGGGAGCGATCTTGCTTTCATTGTATGCTGTTTTTAGTTTATAGGTTATCTGCCTCTTCTCCCAACGCCTTAATCAGATCAATCTCATCCTGACTAAATGGTGTTCCGTCTGTTCTGAAGATGTCATGAAACCACACCTCCGGTTCCGATCCATCCTCTATGGGAGTATCCCACGCATAGATGGTGTTCGATTTACCGGCCACAAAGCCCCAGTTAATGGCTCCTATGTTGTTCTCTTGCAGGATCGGCATGATGTTTTCAAACCTGCTTCCCCGGGTGCGGGCCATGTACTCGGTACAGATGACCGGCCGGTTAAAGGCCAGCATGGAGTCGACGGTGGTGCGGTGATGCTCCTCCACCTCGTAGTTGTGGTAGGTGATGATATCGGAGTTGGCCAGCTGGTAGGCATTCAGTTCGGTCAGTGTGGGGATCCAGACTCCCACGGTAAGCGGTTGAGAGGGATTCACCTCACGACCCCATTTGAATACATTCTCCAGAAGCGCCATGCTCTTGTTATCGCGCACCTGGTTGCCCGGTTCGTTGTATAGGTCCCAGACAAGGACACGCTCATCATCTGCAAAGGCAGTCATTACATCCTTTACATAGAGCTCCAGTGTATCCATCAGTGTGCTGTCCTCGAAGATCAGGGTTCCCGGGTCCTGTACCCAGCCTGAGTTATGGACACCCGGTTTTGGATCGGGCTGCTTCCCGGCCGCATAGCTGTTTTGCCAGCAGTCGTCAAAAAAGACGAACATGGTCTTGATCCCATGGTTGTCAGCAATCTCAAGGTACTGGTCCATTCTCGATTTAAAGCCCTCCCTGTCAACCTGCCACGCCAGGTGGTGCAGATAGACCCGCATCAGGTTGAACCCGATATCTTCGGCAAAGCCCAACTCCCGGTCGATGGTCTCAGGATCGAACGACTCGGCCTGCCAGGTCTCCAGCTGGTTGATGGCGGTGCTGGGGTTGAAGTTGGAACCCCTGAGCCATGGTTGCTGTTCACCCCATGCCTGGGCCTGTTCAACACTCCAGACCTCCCTTACTTCGACTGTTTTGTCCTCTTTTGATGCCGGATTACATGCCCAGAATGCAGTAAGCAGCATCACGGCTATTACTGTTTGTAATGTTCTCATTTTTTTCATGGTTAAGCCAGTATTTCTTAGTGTAAATTGTACGCAAAGTACAAAGATGCACATTTTTCAGTAAGTGGCACTAAATCATTTTAGTACACACTCTCTTTTTTCTTGTACTAATGTTCAATCAGGGAAGCAATCCGTCGTATTTTACCCCCTCCCTGGGCGCAGCCATCCAGGGCGCCACATGCTCCCTCCACTCCAGGTAGTGCGCAGTCTCCTTGTGTGCAGCTGCCGTTGATTGATCCTTATACGCCTCGTACAGGGCAAATTCGGAAGGGTCATCAGCTTTCTGATTCACATCGAATCTGAGGTTTCCGGGCTCTTTTACCGATTTGTGATGATTTTTGGCGGTGGCCTGAATGAACTCCTCAATGTGTTCGGGCTTCACCTTCACATGAACGATGGTTACATACATGGATGCAAAATAGCAAAATTCGATCAATCCTCATGTGGGAAATCCTGCTATATTTGCTGTGCTGGCTAACTAATGTTCATAATGAAAAGAGCCCTTGCGGCATTCATGATCCGGCGCAGCCTGAATGAAAAGGATTTGCCCGTTGATGAACTTGAATTGAAGCACTCCAACCCGGATGAACCGCTTTTCAATGACAGTTCCTATTTCCTGGGAAGGGGGGGAGATGGTTCATACATGGTGGTCAGGATGGCTTTCCGTTCCAGCCGGGAGCCGGAATACTGGCTCTCTTTTCATCTGCCGGAAAGAGGTACCTATAAACTGAGGGATCTTGATGCTGAAGAGGGGGAGGGCTTCCAGCTTGGAAAGTTGGGCTTCTTTTGCCAGGAAGCCGGAAAGAGGTGGAAGATACAATACCGGGGGAGTATCCACAGGGAGGAGAATTCACACAGGGTGGATCTCGATCTGACCTTTGAAGCGACAAGACCCCTGGTGAACTTCAAGAACATCACACTTCCGTCTCATACGGCCCCTGTGATTGCCCGGGAGCGCTGGACGAAAGGTTTTCTCAGCCGGTTGAGGGAGATTAAGAAGGTACACCTGGAGCAGGGAGGCAGAATTACCGGTACCATCACGCTGGAGGGTGAGAAGATCGCTGTGAACTGGCGATCGGTCAGGGATCACAGCTGGGGTACCCGTTTATGGAGTACCTGGAAAAGGCATGTATGGCTCGGTGGCGTACTGGACAACGGTGAAGCATTTAACCTGAGCATGATCAGCTATGATTTCATGGGCCAGCTTTCGGCCGGGTATCTCACCAGGGGTGACTCAGTGATCTATTTCGATCCGTTGCCGGCGATGGAATCATTTGCCCCTCAACCGCAAATTCCACAAAAGGCAGTCATTGAATTTCATGACCGGAGTGGAAAGAGACACCGCCTGGAGATGACCATGCCACACCATTTTGATTTTATGATGGACAGGGTCTACTTCATACGTGAGGGGATGGGTGATTTTGTTCTTGACGGGGTGCCCGGACTGGGCGTTGCGGAGTTCGGATTAAACAGTCAATATTATGATATTACCACTGGCTGAGGCCAACAGATGGGAAGCAGGCGGGAAGGCCCGGGGACTGGCCCGGCTGGTGGAGTTGGGAATGAAGGTCCCTAGGGGTGTTGTGCTGATTCCAGGAGAGGGCGACTCCTGGAGATCGGAGCTGGAGGAGTATCTGCAAACAGCTCTCCCTGGTGAAGTGGCTGTACGCTCCTCTGCACTGGCCGAGGATGGGGAGACGGCCTCTTTTGCGGGACAGTTCGAATCTTTTCTTAATTGCAGAACGCCTGAGGAGATCTCCGGGGCAGTAGAGAAATGTGTTGGATCGGCCGACCGGGACCGGGCGGGGAGTTACCGGGAGCACTTCCATATGGATAAGGCCTCCTTTTTTCCCGTGGTTATCCAGCAGATGGTCAGGGCCAGCCGGTCGGGAGTGATCTTTACGGCCAACCCGGTGAATCACCGGACCGACCAGTGGATGATCAGTGTAACCACAGGGGTAGGGGAAAAGTTGATGGCCGGAACTGCAGATGGTGAACAGGTTCTGCTCACACGCAACGGGAGCGTTATAGAGAAAGGCAAACTTCTGGATATTGATCAGATCGGAGCGATCTACAGGGGTGCCAGAAAAGTTGCCGGTCACTTCAAACGACCCATGGACCTGGAGTGGGCCATGGATGAATCCGGAACCCTGTACTGGCTCCAGGCCAGACCCGTTACAACCCTCAAAAAGGTGCATTTGAATGAATTGGATGGCTCCCTTTTTCGTGAGAATGAGGTTTTTACCAGGGCCAATATCGGGGAGATGATGCCCGGACCGGTCACCCCGCTAACCTATTCTGTATTTGGCAGGGCCATTGAAGTGGGGCTCCAGGATTTCTATATTGCCTCCGGAGCACTGAAAGGGTTCTCCGATGAGTGGATCTATTTCCGGATGTTCTACAACCACCTCTTTTTCAGCATGACCCGGCTTGTGGATATCTCAGAGGCGGTACTGCTCAATGAAAAGGAGAATGTGGAGTTTGCCATCATGGGGGATATGTTGGGTGATACTTTTGGCGACTACCGGCCGGTCAGGCCAAAGGCGTTTCATACCAGGCTCTGGAACCAGGTGCGGCAGTTCAGGTACCTCTCTTCAGGAGTGAAGAGGATGAAAAAGCTGGAGGCACTGGCTGAAACCTTCTCCCTGAAGCTGAGCAGCGATCCCATGGAGTTATACAGGGAGCTGGACCGGAGCCTGGGGGTGCTGAATCAGGCCTTTGCCCACCACTACTGCGCCAGCAGTCAGTCAGGCAGCTACCAGTCTGCCGTGATGTCCATCCTCAATGGAGGCAAGCAGAGACCCAATACCGGTAATTACAGGGATGCCGCTTTTTTAATGTCCGACCTCCGTGAGGTGGAGAGTGCCGATGTGGTTCAATCCATCGACCGTTTATATGAGAAATACAATGGCCATGAACAGGTGATGAGATGGTCCGGAACGCGGGGTGATCAGGAGGAGTCCCTGCTCCCCCCGGAGTTTCAGAAAGCGCTGTCGGAGCTGATCCAAAAACATGGTCACCGGTGTGTTCGGGAGGGCGAGTTGCGCGAGAAGTGCTGGGAGGAGGAACCCGAAAAACTTTTCAGCCTGATCAGGAAAAGATTCCAGGCTGGTGATCGTGCAGATGGCAACAGCGGGAGCTATGAAGGGCATCGGAACCAGATCCTCTCTCAACTGGGCTGGATGAAACGCAGGATTCTTTCACGGATACTGAGTCCGGCAAGGGCCGCTGTGGCACGTCGGGAGTATACCAAGTCGATGACCATCAGGATCCAGCATAAGATAAAAAAGGGGTATATGGAACTGACAGGGATCATGGTTCAGGAAGGTTTGCTTGGTGATACAGATCAGGTATTCTTCCTTACCCATCAGGAACTGGGCCGTCTGCTCGGAACCGGCGACAAGGAGTGGAGTGAGCTGGCTGAGGAGCGAAGGCGACTATTTCCACAATCCTTTGCATTGAAATTCCCCGATCATTGCCAGGGTTATCCCGAACCGTTGCCACAGGATGCTCCCGGTATTAAGATCAATGGCAATGCTGTGAAAGGACTTCCGGTGAGTGCCGGATCGGTGGAGGCAAAAATCCGTATTGTGGAGAAGATTGAGGATGCGGATACCCTGGAACAGGGAGAGATTATGGTGTGCCAGTATACCGATGTGGGGTGGACCCCCTACTTCAGCCTGGCAGCGGGACTGATCACAGAGATCGGCAGCCCCCTGTCACATGGAGCTGTGGTAGCCCGTGAATATGGGATTCCCGCTGTGGTCAACGCCAAGGGTGCACTCGGTTTTTTCAAAACCGGAGAGACTGTTATGTTGGATGGGGCAACCGGCGTGGTCAGGAAAATTTCTTAGCGTGGAGAGATTCGATGTCATCATTGTTGGAGGCGGACCTGCGGGACTTCAGTGTGCAAGGGAGCTGGCAGATTCGGACCTTCGGGTTCTTCTGTTGGAGAAGGGGGAGATTTTTGGAGATAAGCTTTGTGCCGGGGGACTCACCCTTAAAGACATGGAGGTGCTGGAGCTGCCTGACAGTGTAGTTGAACACCGCATATCCCGTGCAACCATTCACTCAAGGCAAAGGCGGGCAGACACCAATGTGGCAGCTCCATTTCTTTTTACCGTGGACCGAAGGGAGCTGGGGGCCTATCAGAGAGGTCAGCTGGAGGGAACAGGGGTGGAGGTCAGAACCAAAAGTCAGGTTACGGAAATTGCTTCAGACAGGGTGATTCTGAAAGAGGGGGAGGCAATTGGGTACACCCACCTGGTGGGAGCGGATGGGTATGCCTCCAGAGTGCGCAGGCACCTGGGACTGGAGGTTGGGAAAAGGTTGATAGGGTTTCAGTATACAATTCCGGTAAAGCGTGTGGAGCCGGTCCTGGAGATGTTTCTGGATGCCCGGAGGTTTGATCTCTGGTATGCCTGGATCTTCCCGCACAGGGAGCAAATTGCAGTGGGGTGTTGTTGTGATCCGGATCGGGTCAACCACCTAAAGGTGAAGGCAAGTTTTCTGGAGTGGGTCGAAGAGATGGGGATTGATCCCGGGGATGCCATCCTGGAATCCTACCCAATTGCATATGATTACCAGGGGTTTCATTTTGGAAACATATTTCTTGCAGGGGAGGCTGCCGGGCTTGCATCCGGGTTTACGGGTGAAGGGGTTTACCAGTCCCTTGTATCGGGTCAGGAGGTGGCCCGGATGATCCTCGACCCTGCATATAATCCGGAGCTGCTTAAGAGCGTGCTTAAATACAACCGCACCCTGGAAAAGGTGATGAAGATCTTTCGTTTCGCCGGTCCCCTGAAGGGAGTCCTGCAGGAGCTCCTGGTTTTCCTTATGACCCGCAGGCGGATCAGGAACAGGATCAATGCAGGATTTTCCTGAACAGCAGTCTCTTCATTCCATGGCCTGGTTTACCAGGTACATTACCGATTTGTAGTCGATGCCGCTGCTCCTCGAGAGACCGATCTCGCAGGTGCGGCTGTTGGAGTAGCCTGATTGGTGACCGTCTGTCTGCACCTTCAGATTGCGGAGCCCCCAGCTGTTCAGCTCCGGAAGGGAGAATCCTTTGTCGCCTGCAAATCCGCAGCAGCCCACCTCCTCCGGGAAGAGCGCCTCTTCGGTACAGGCCCCCGCTATCTTTCTGAATTTCTCCTCCAGCCCCATTTTTGTACTTGTGCAGGTGATGTGGAAGGCGTGCCTTCCCGGGATCTGTTTCAGCTGCAGTTTGTCCAGCAGGTGGTCGTGGATAAATTCAACCGGCTCATAGAGCTTCAGCTCTTCCGTCATCACCTTTTTCATCCTGTAGATGCAGGGACTGGTGTCACTCAGAACAGGGATCCTGCCCCCTTCGCTTGCTTTCAGCAGGGCCTCCTCCAGCTGCGAGGATTTGGCATCGGCCATATCCATAAATCCTTTGCTCTCCCATGGGGTGCCACAGCAGAGCGATCCCATGTTTTCGGGGTAGATCACCTGGTAACCGGCCTTTTCAAGTACCTCCCGGGTGACCTGGATCAGTGGCCGTTTCTCCTTGTCTTTCAAAGAGGTACCCATGCTCTGACTGATACAGCTGGGGAAATAGACCACCTTCAGCGTGCGCTCTGTTGGCGGGGGAGGGGCCAGATGTTTCGAACCGACTGCCCGGGGCAGGTCCCGGTCCCAGATCCACATCTTTTTAAAGGGAAGGATCTTCCCGGCCAGTGCCGACATCCCGAGTCCGAAACCGATCATCCGGTGCACGGCTTTGAAATGGTTGGCGGTCCACCTGGAAAGAGACTGTGCCATCCTCTTTTCGGCTTTGGCCTCTGCCCTCATTTTTTTGATCAGGACCCCCGTATCGATGGAGAGCGGACAGGAGACTGCACACAGCCCGTCGCCCGCGCAGCTCGCCTCTCCGGCAAACCTGAACGATTTCACAAGCCTCCTCATTCTCTCCGGGTTCTCTTCCGTTTTGCGGAGCCTCTCCACCTCGCGGCGGACCACGATCCGCTGGCGGGCCGACATGGTAAAGCCGTTGGTTACGCAGTTGATCTCGCAAAATCCGCACTCAATACACTGGTCCACCGTCTCATCCACCACCGGCATGGGCTTGAAATCTTTCAGGTGGATCTCCGGATCACCGGTGATGATCACATCCGGGTTGAGCACCCCCTCCGGGTCAAAGGCCCTTTTGATCGATTTCATGTGCCCGTAGAGCTCCTCTCCCCATTCGTAGCTGACAAAAGGTGCCATGTTGATACCTGTCCCGTGTTCAGCTTTCAGCGAACCGTCGTATTTATCTACAATGAGCCTGGTGAGTGCCCGGATCATCTTCTCATATCTCCTGAGCTCCTCCGGCTGGTGGAAATCCTGCGAAAAAATGAAGTGCAGGTTCCCGTCCAGCACATGGCCATAGATCACAGCCTCCCTGTAACCAAGTTCGTCCAGCATACTGCGCATCTCCGTTACAGCACCGGTCAGGTGGTCCATATGTACAGCCACATCCTCGATGATCACACTGGTACCCGGTTTGCGCATGCCTCCCACAGAGGGGAAGACACCCTTTCTTACATTCCAGTAGTCAACAATCTGACCTGGATCCTGGGTGACTTCGAACTCCCTCTCAAGGTCAAAGTCTGCCAGGGCAGCCTCGGTCTTTTGGATCAGGCTCTCCAGGGACTCCATGCTTTCAGCCTCCAGGTCGACAAGCAGGGCGGTGACCTTCTCCCCGAACTTCTTAATGTAGTCCGGGATTCCCTGATTCTCCTCAACACTGCGCAGGGCCTCCCGGTCCATGATCTCGATGGCCGGCACCTGTATCTTCCTAAGAAGGGGTACCGCATTGCATGCCGACTCCAGGTTGCTGAAATAGATCAGCGATGATGCCCTGAATGGCTTAACGGGAATTGTATTAAAAATAGCTTCGGAGATAAATCCCAGGGTCCCCTCCGAACCCACCATCAGGTGCAGGATGATATCTACCGGATCCTCAAAATCGAGAAGGGCGTTCAGACCATAACCGGTTGTATTTTTAATACTGTGTTTCCGGCCGATCTTCTCAACCAGCTGCGGATTGGAGGTGATCTGACCCCTGATCTTCAGCAGGGTTGAAACCAGCTCAGGCTTTGCCTTTAAAAAAGCCTCCCTGCTTAAGATATCAGCTGTATCGAGAAGTGTGCCGTCTGCAAAGATGATCCTTGCCGAATGGATGGTGGCGTAGCTGTTGGCGTGGATCCCACAGCTCATGCCACTGGCATTGTTGGCAATGATCCCGCCCACCATGGCCGAGTTGATGGAGGCCGGATCGGGACCGAATTTCATTTTGTAGGGGGCCAGCACCTGGTTCAGCCGGGTTCCGGTGATTCCCGGTTGCGCCCTGATCTGCTTTCCCATCTCCAGGACCTCAAAGCCGGACCAGCTGTCACCCCTGGCCTCCAGCAGTACCGAATCGGAGATGGATTGTCCTGAAAGGCTGGTGCCCGCTGCCCGGAAGGTTACCGGGGTTCTGTTTTTATGCAGGATCCTGAGCGAATCCACCACCTCCCCTTCGCAGGATGGTTTCAGTACGATTTCTGGTATTTTGCGGTAGCATCCCGCATCAGGGGCCGTGGCAATCAGGGTCAGGTCGTCACTGAAAACCTTCTTTTTACCAATCGCAGCAGAGAGTTGTTGATAAAGTGTTGCCATGGGTCCGGGGGGGCTCTAAAATTTGTATGACGTATTATAGATTTGTAAAGTTAAGTATTATCTTTGTAATTCAAATATCAGTTGTATGAGAAGGATCAAAACAGGGTACTTCTTTCTTATTTTAGCAGTTCTGGCATTCGTGCAAACCGACACCGAAGCACAGGTAAAAACCGGCATCGATGTGCTGGTTGAACGGGATTTCGATATTCTAAAAGGCAAGCGTGTGGGGCTGGTCACCAATCCCACCGGGGTTGACAGTCACCTGCGTTCCACCATTGACATACTGTTTGAACATGTAGACCTGAGGGCGCTTTTTGGCCCGGAACATGGGGTTAGGGGTGACTTTTCAGCAGGCGATCATGTGGGCGACCAGGTGGATAAAAAGACCGGTATTCCGGTCTACTCGCTTTACGGAAAAAACCGGAAACCTGCTCCCGAAATGCTCGAAGATGTGGATGTAATCGTCTACGACATCCAGGACATCGGGGTGCGCTCCTACACCTACATCAGCACCATGGGGCTTGTGATGGAAGCTGCAGCAGAACTGGATAAGGAGGTGGTTATCCTGGACCGGCCAAATCCACTGGGTGGAGAGCGGGTGGAGGGCCCCCTGGTAAAAGAGGGTTTTCACTCTTTTGTGAGCCAGTACACCATTCCATACATCTATGGACTCACCTGTGGTGAACTGGCCCGTCTGCTTAATGGCGAAGGGATGCTTAAAGAGGGTGCTTCGTGCCATCTGGAGGTGGTCCCAATGGAGGGGTGGAGGCGGGAGATGACCTTTGCCCAAACCGGGTTGCAGTGGGTTCCTACCTCACCACACATCCCTTACAGTTCAACGGCATTGCTCTATCCCGCCACCGGGATTATCGGAGAGCTCGATCCCAACATGATCGGCATTGGCTATACACTTCCCTTCCAGACCCTGGTAACCGAAGAGGTGGATGCCGGCAGACTGGCCGACTCGCTGAATGCACTTGGACTGACCGGGGTTGTTTTTCGCCCCATCCACCTGAAGCCTTACTACATGGCGAAAAAGGGTGAGCCACTGCAGGGGGTTCAGATCCATCTGACCGATCCGGCCGGGGCTGTGTTGACCGGGATCCAGTTTCTCTTTTTGCAGGAGGCCCGCAAGATCAATCCGGCATTTGACCCTTTCCTCGGAAAGGAGGATAGGTACCGCATGTTTGACTACGTGTGTGGCTCCGACTGGCTGAGAAAATCGATGATGGATGACTTTAATTTTGAGAAGCTGCGCGGCAACTGGAACAGCGATTCCGACGGTTTCAGGAGATTGTCCCAAAAATATATCCTCTATTAATACTACAGATGAACGTGCGCATCATTCAACTATTGATACTGGCTCAGCTGCTTATTACGGCCGCTGCAACGGCGAAGGAGCCTGCCGCTGAAAGCGATTCACTTTTGCGAAGCAGGATCGTAAATAACGCAGATTCCTTGCTGAACGGTGAATGGTTCATCACAGCAACAGGTTACAATAAGCAGGACTCCACCGGCATCGACACCATTTTGATCGACTACAGGAAGAGGCGGATCCGGGTGGTTGCGGATAAACGGCTCTCCTATTTCCCGGCCAGGTTGCCGGTGATCGATTCAATTGAACGGGGACTCCTGGCCGGAACAGGTGAGCAATTTGAGGACTTCTCAGTGGAGCTGTTCTCAGCTAAAAGGAGGATCAGGGAGCTCGTTCCCAACTACTACAGGGAGAACCCAAAAGAGAGGGACCGCTCCCGGAGCATAGGGAGGCTCAGGAGAGCGTCACCACCACTGGTGCAGAACCTCTCAAAACCGGGACTTTCAGAGGCCACGCTCTACAATACCAACATTGCGTTGTGGCACAGCCACGGCTGGTACTACGAACCCACATTGCATCGTTGGGAGTGGCAACGTGCCAGGTTGTTCCAGACCGTGGAGGACCTCTATCCCATGGCCTATACCCTGCAGATGCTGGTCCCCATGCTTGAAAATTCCGGGGCGACTGTATTGATCCCCAGGGAGCGGGACTGGCAGGTCAATGAAGTAGTTGTGGATAACAACGGCAGTACCGGGAACAGCATCTATCTGTCGGCCGGCTTTGGTGAGGATACCGGTGCGGTGAGTGGATTTGCAGTGGGGGAGCCCCCCTATGTGGATGAGAATCCATTCAGACTGGGAACCTTCGAGGAGATGGCCTCCGGGAGACAGGCCTCCGGCTCCGTTCAATGGATCCCCGAGATCCCGGAAACCGGCGAATATGCGGTCTATATATCCTATGATGCCTCTCAGGAAAATACAGATGATGCCCACTACACGGTCCACCATGCAGGCGGGGTCACATCCTTTTCGGTGAACCAGCAGATGGCAGGCGGCACATGGGTCTACCTGGGAAAATTTTTGTTTGACAGAGGCCTCGATCCACAACAGGGAAAGGTGGTGCTCACCAATGAGAGCGGGAAGCGCAAGGGACGGATCACTGCCGATGCGGTCAGGTTTGGAGGGGGAATGGGCAACATTCAGAGAGAGGGGATCACCGGGCTCCGGCCCAGGTACCAGGAGGCAGCAAGGTATTGGCTCCAGTATGCAGGATTCCCCGATACACTGGTCTGGAAACTAAATGGCCCGTCGCACGACTATAAAGATGATTACATGTCAAGGGGTGAGTGGGTCAGCTACATGATGGCGGATCAGGGGATCCCGGTCGACCTCTCTTTTGCATTTCATACCGATGCCGGTATCACCGGAAACGATACGGTAATCGGCACACTGGGGATCTTCAGCACCAACCACCGCAGGGGCTCCTTTCCGTCAGGGCTTTCACGGATGGCCTCCAGGGACCTTACCGATATAGTTCAGAGCCAGATTGTGGGTGATATCCGTGCCCTCTATGATCCTTCATGGATACGAAGGGCCCTGTGGGACAAACCGTACAGCGAGGCGTTCAGGCCCAATACACCTGCCATGTTGCTGGAGTTGTTCTCCCATCAGAATTTTATCGATATGCGGTTCGGACAGGAGCCCATGTTCCGCTTCCATACGAGCCGTGCCATCTACAAAGGGATGCTGAAGTTCATGAATGCGCTCTATGGGATCGACTATGTGGTACAGCCGCTTCCTGTAACCCATTTCAGCAGTGAAATTCTTGAAACAGGTGATTTTTATCTGAGCTGGAGGCCTGTTGCCGATCCCCTGGAACCCACAGCAGCGCCGGACGGTTACCGTGTATATACGAGGCTTAATGGGGGCGGTTTTGATAACGGGGTTGATGTAAGTGGCACCTCTCTGACCATTAAAAACCCCCACAGCGATTCTCTCTATTCATTTAAGGTCACCGCTCTGAACAGGGGAGGAGAGGGTTTTCCCTCGGAGGTGCTGTCGGTTTGTAACCGGAGTACTCCCCGGGGAAGGGTGTTGATCATCAATGGATTTGACCGTCTCGGCGGACCGGCCTGGTTTGAAGATTCGGCTCATGCCGGGTTCCTGCCCATGGTGGACCAGGGTGTTCCCTACATGGTGGATCTTCATACCGTGGGGGCACAGCATGACTACCGGAAGTCCTCTCCCTGGCTGGATGATGATTCACCGGGACACGGGGCCTCTTATGCCGACCTGGAGGGGTTGGTGATCCCGGGAAACAGTTTCGATTTCTCCTTTGTCCATGGTGCCTCCATCAGCAATGCCGGATTCTCATTTGCATCGGTGAGTGATGAATCGGTGCTGGATGACTCCATCAACATGGGAGCATACGACGTGGTGGACTTTGTGGCCGGAGAGGAGCGGACCTCCTATTTTCCGAAAAACGATTCAGTGCCTCTCTACCAGGTGTTCACCGATTCGATGCTGACCAGATTTGGAGATTACCTCCGGGGTGGCGGGAACCTTTTTATCTCGGGGGCCCACATTGCCACCGATGTTCATATCAACGGGCAGGATTCACTGGTTGGCGAACTGTTGAAATACAGGTGGAGGACATCCAATGCCTCAAGGCTGGGGGGATTCTATTTCACGGACCCGGCCTTTGCCGGACAGACTGAAACATTTGAGTTCAACACCGGGTATGACCCTGAAATCTACACTGTTGAGGGAGCGGATGCACTTGAGCCGGTCGACTCGACGGCCACAACCCTGATCAGGTACCGGGAGAATAATATGAGTGCCGCGGTTGCCTGCAAAGGGGAGCATGGGATCGTGTCCATGGGATTCCCTTTTGAGACAATCAAAGGCAGCAAAACCCGGGATGAGATGATGAAAAAAATACTTAACTATCTGTTACAACATAAAGATGATGAAACGAATTAACTGTTTTGTGCCGTTTCAGGCGGCAGGGGTCTGGGACGAGACCCTGGAAGAGCTTACTGCCAATGAGCTTGTGAACCAGATCTACCTCATGGGTCCGGAAGCTCCCGGGAAGATGGCTGAAGGTTGTGCCTGGCTGAAAACCGACGGGCGCTTCAGTACCGATACCATAAAGAAGATTGCAGAACGATCCACAGATGTCTCACATACCATGCTGATCACCGGAGAGACAATGATCAGCTTTGGAATGCTGGCGCTGGAGCGGTTTGTCCAGGTAGCTGAGGATACCGGTGCAGGAATGGTCTATGCGGATCACTACGATCTGAAGGAGGAGAAAAATGTACCCCATCCGGTAATCGACTACCAGGCAGGAAGCCTGAGGGATGATTTCGAATTCGGGCCTGTGGTTGTGCTGGATAGTGAGCGTTTGAATGCAGCATGCAAAGGGATGGGGGAGGCTTATGATTTTGCCGGACTCTATCAGCTTCGGCTGAAGCTTAGCCAGGATGCACTTCCGGTGCATATTCAGGAGTACCTGTATACCGTACATCCCATTGATATCAGGACATCAGGTGAACAGCAATTTGATTATGTGGATCCCAGGAACAGGGAGGTGCAGGTGGAGATGGAGAGGGTGGTAACCACACACCTGAAGGAGACAGGCGCATTCCTTAAGCCGGAATTTGAACCCATCGCTTTTGATCAGGCTCATTTTAAGATGGAGGCTTCGGTGATCATGCCTCTTCTGAACCGGGCCAGGACCATTGCCGATGCAGTGGAGTCGGTGATGACACAGAAGACAGATTTCGATTTTAATATGATTGTTGTGGATAACCGGTCCACCGATGGCTCCACAGAGATCCTGCAGGAGTTATCAGAGAAGTATCCCAACCTGCTTCATGTGATCCCTGAACGAAGGGACCTGGGGATCGGGGGGTGCTGGAACCTGGGGATCCACCATCCGGAGTGTGGGAAGTTCGCCGTTCAGCTGGACAGCGATGACCTCTACAGCGATGAAGATACACTGCAAAAGATGGTCCGTGCCTTTTACGACCAGCAGTGCGCCATGGTGATCGGGGCATACCGGATGACCGATTTTGACCTGGAGGAGATCCCTCCGGGTATTATTGATCACAAGGAGTGGACCCCCGAAAACGGCCGCAACAATGCGCTGCGTATTAACGGACTTGGGGCACCACGGGCCTTTTATACACCGGTGCTCAGGGAGATAAACGTCCCCAATGTAAGCTATGGTGAGGATTACGGACTGGGCCTTGTTATCAGCAGGAATTACCAGATCGGCCGGATCTATATCCCCCTCTACCTCTGCAGGCGCTGGGAGGACAATTCGGATGCCTCGCTCAGTATAGAAGCGATGAACAAGCACAACCATTACAAGGACAAGCTCAGGACATACGAGGTGATGGCCAGGCTTAAGATGAACCTGGAGAAGTGATGACTGTACAGCAAAGGACCACAGAACTGTTTGAGGCCCAGATTACAGGATGGCCCCTGCTGGGTGCAAACTGGGTACAACTGGACGGTGCACAACTGAAAACATTCAGATTTGACGGATTTACCATCAACGTGCAGTTCAATCCCAAAAGGATCACCTCATCTGCTGCTAAAGTGGACAGGAGTTCCATTGAGAAGCGGCCCTGTTTTCTCTGTCCGGAGAACCGCCCGCCAGAGGAGGACCATGTGGCTTTCGGGAGTGACTATGAGATCCTCTGCAATCCCTTCCCCATTTTCAGAAAACACTACACCATTGCGAAAGCGGATCATACACCGCAGGTGATCGATCCGGAGTTTCCCCGTCTCCTTGACCTCAGCAGGGAGCTGCCCGAACTGGTGGTCTTCTACAATGCGCCCTCATGCGGCGCCTCGGCCCCCGACCACATGCATTTCCAGTCAGGAAGCCGGGGCTTCATGCCAGTCGAGGATGAGATCGGCGTTCTGCAGGAGCGGTATGGCAGGCTGCTATCGGGAGATAACAATTCATCCATTACAGCAGTGGATGACGGATTGCGCCGGTTTTTTTTCCTGGAGTCGGACAACAGGAGCGTGATCGAAACAGCCTTTTCACACCTCTCTGCATTCATGCGGTCGCATAACGGCGGAGAGGAGCCCATGCTGAATATCCTGGCTTACTATAATACAAAATGGAGGGTCATGCTCTTCCCAAGGGAGAAGCACAGGCCCTGGCAGTTCTTTGAGGAGGGGGAGAAAAACATCCTGTTAAGTCCGGCGGCTGTTGATATGGGGGGAACCCTGATCACCCCGCTTGAGAAGGATTTTAAGAAGATAAGCAGGGAGGATATAGAGGATATCTTCTCCCAGATCTGTCTCTCTGAGGAGCAATTCACTGAGCTTATTAAATTTATGGAGGCGCGTATCTGAAGATGAAGACGACCCCTAACCCTGAGATCCATGTGGGCGTTGTGCTTGCAACCAGGATTAAGTTCTGGTTTGAAGGTTCTTTTGGTCTCGGTCAGGGTGATGACCCATTCACAGGGGAGCTGGAGGCGTCGGTCATTGATGGGGAGATCGAAGTGTACCGTAATGGTACCCGCATGGCCCGGGCAGGGGAATTCGTTTTCACCTCTGCTGAGGAGGCCGGCAGCTTTGGGATCCGGGAGGTTGTGATCGGGATCGGATTTCACTGGGAGCAGAAAGAGGACCAGGTTTTCAGGGGTGCTCTTAAACTGATGCTCCTGGATGGCAAGATTCAGGCCGTGAATATCGTTCCCGTTGAGGAGTACCTGGTCAGCGTGATCTCTTCCGAGATGCGCGGCGACAGTGCCCCGGCACTGCTGAAGGCGCATACCATCATCTCACGCAGCTGGCTGCTTGCCCAGATCGAAAAGCAGGGGTTACTGGCAGCAGAAGATCATAAGGCAGATACGTTTCAGGAATCAGAGGAGGAGGTGATCAGGTGGTACGACAGGGAGGACCACACCGGTTTTCATGTCTGTGCCGATGACCATTGCCAGCGGTACCAGGGTGTTACAAGGGCATCCAATCCGGGGGTTGAAAAGGCAGTGCAGGAGACGCGGGGTGAGGTGCTGGAT